>JAEYHP010000024.1 GCA_023409435.1 Bacillota bacterium
GTTCTGGTCCAGTTTGTCGATGCGCATGCAGCCGACCGCGATAACCGGCACCGTCAGTTTCGATAGGCCTAACCTGATGGTTCTCATACGTTTTTCTCCTTTGATATGCTATTTTGCGAGATTGTAAATGGCAAGCACATCCTGCCAATATAATTTTTTGAGGCCGCCGATGGGGCTTTCCTTGCCGAAAGCAGCGCTGGTCGATTTCTTTGCCATCAGCTCAAGCTTGCTTTCGTCAATACCCAGCTCATGAAGCGTGGAGGGGAGGCCCATCTTTTGAAAGAACTCTCTGAGCCGCGCAATTCCTTCCTGCACGATAGCGTCGGGGTCGCGGTAGCTGCCGTTTACCCCCATGACGTTTACGGCGAACTGGACAAACATGTTCACATTGTCCTGATATACATACTGCATCCAGGCCGGGGTCAGCACGGCAAGCCCCGCGCCGTGCGCTACGTCGTATATGGCGCTCAGCTCGTGCTCCATGTTGTGGCAGGCCCAATCCTGCTCGCGGCCCATGCCCACAAGGCCGTTGTGGGCCACCGTGCCGCCGAAGCCCACCTCGCACCAGGCCTCGTAATCCTGCGGGTCCTTGTTTACGATCAGCGCGTTTTTCATGATGGTCCTGAGCACCGTTTCGCACAGGCTGTCGGTGAGATCGGTATGTGTGGTGTTGGTGAAATAGCGCTCAAACACATGGCTCATCATATCCGCCACGCCGTTTGCAACCTGGTTCTTGGGGAGCGTAAAAAACAGCTCGGGGTTGATGATGCTCAAAAGCGGCCTTAAGCGCGGGCTGCCGTAGCCGTACTTGAGCTGCTTTTCCTCATTGGTGATAACGGTATCCCCGCTCGATTCGCTGCCCGCCGCAGGTATGGTGAGTATGATCGCAACGGGGAGCGCTTTTTCAATAGGGAGGCCCTGCTCATAGATATCCCATACGTCGCCCTCGTAGTATACGCCCATGGCGATGGCCTTGGCCGAGTCGATCGCGCTGCCGCCGCCCACGGCGAGTATGAGATCCACGTTTTCCTTCTTGCACAGCGCAATGCCTGTTTGCACCAAAGAAAGGCGCGGGTTGGGCACCACGCCTGAAAGCTCCACGAATTCCAGTCCATTATCTTTCAGAGAGGAGACTACCGTGTCATACAGGCCGCTTTTCTTGATGCTGCTTCCACCGTAGTGCAGCAAAATCTTTTTGGCGTGCGGCTTCAACAGAGCGCCGATCTCCTTTTGCGTATCCCTGCCAAACAGGATGCGTGCAGGGGCATAAAAATCAAAATTAAGCATGGATGTTCCCTCACTTTCGTTTCTTAGGGTGCCCAGCATAGCAGCAACTTGATTTGACAAACCAACGGCTATGCGGTATTTTTTATATCATAAATCTTAACGTTAACGTTAAGTCAATAGGCGAATGAAAACTTTGGGAGGCACATATGGGTTACACGGTCAAACAGGTATCTGAAAAAACAAATCTGGCAGCGCACGTTCTTCGTTACTATGAAAAGGAGGGCCTGCTGCCCCAGGTTGGACGCAGCAAAAGCGGCATCCGCCATTATTCGGAGGATGACCTGGAGTGGCTGGGGCTGATTTGCTGCTTAAAGAATACCGGCATGTCCATCAGGCAAATCAAAGAATTTGTGGACCTGAGCAAGGAAGGGGACGTCACGTTAAAGCAGCGCTGCGAGATGCTGCAGGAGCATAAAAGGAATGTGGAAGCGCAGATTCAGGATATGTATAAGCATCTGGACAAGGTTTCCCATAAAATCGCGCACTTTTCAGCGCGGTATGAAACATATATCGCGAACGGCGCAGGCAGTTCCGCCCGCTCTTTTACATGATGTGGCGTCATTTTTCAGTTTTCGACTGCGTCTTTGCTCGGTACATGCGCTCGTCCGCCAGAGAAATCAGCGCCTGTGCCGTCAGCTGCTCATGATGCATGGTGTAAATGCCGTACGATACGGTTCCTAAAATCCCCTCGTTTTGGGGTTGTTCGATTTCCAGTATCTTTGCGCGTATCCGGGCCAGGATCTTTTCGGCGTCCTCGTAGGAAGTGTTGTTGAGGCAGACAATAAACTCGTCGCCGCCGTAACGGGCGACCCAGTCCGCTCCCGCCCTTACGCAGCTGTTCATGGCGGCCGCCATGGAAACGATGGTTTTGTCCCCGGTCGTATGGCCGTAAACGTCGTTGATGTCTTTTAAATTGTCGATATCCAAAAAAGCCAGGCTCAGCGGGAGATTGGAATACGAGGATTTGACGATGTCCACCGGGAGCCGCTCGTCTACGTACCGCCTGTTGTACAGACCTGTCAGTTCATCTTTTATAATCAGGTCGTTGAATTCAACCACAACGTCCTTATAAAGCCGTCCCTCCGGGTAAACGCCTTCCCCAAAGAGCATGGTATCCGTTGCGTTTTTTAAAAGCTCCAGCACAACGGGGCTCTGAGTATTCTCAACGGGGAGCGCGGTCACCATCATAATGGCGCCGGGTGCCTGCTCCAGCTTCATATAGCACCGGCTATCGGCATGGGCTCTGATTGAAATGCAGTTGTCACAGATTTTTGCGTCCTTCCAATAGTTAAAACAAATCTCGTCGGTAGCGAACCTTTCATTTTCGCGGTAGTCCAGCACGCTTTTTTGAACCGGGTCCACCAGCCTTACGGCGTCATACATGGTTTTGAAGAAATCCAGGTGGCCTTTCAATTGAGCCAAAGTTAAACATTGAATCATATAGTATCCTTCACTACATGTATTTGGAAACAATCATACACGAAACGCTGGACTCTTGTCAAAATGGTAAATTGCATAAAAATACCCCGCGCCTAATCGGCGCGGGGTATTTTTCAGTCCTTTGGTATCTCCATTCCAAAGAGTTCCTTATATGCTTCGCGCTCCGCCTCGGTCACCGGCAACCGTGGCATCAGGCCGGTACATTCATGAAAAGAAGCTGTTTTGGAAATATCCGGATACCAATCGCGCTCATCCATCTCAATCACCTCCATAAAGTAGTGTTTGAGTTTCAACGGACAATCATGCAAAGAACAAATTTGCAAAAAAAACGGTTATCACATACGATCCGTAAAAAATTTACCGACGCAATGCGTCGGTAAAGGAATATTATTCATTGTTGTTCGCATACAGCTCGCGCAGCCGAATGACTTCCGGGTTATCCATGTAATCGTCAAAGCATATACTCCGGTCTATCAGCATTCCGGGCAGGATTTCTATGACCCGGTTTGCGACGGTCTCTGCAATTTGATGATCGTGCGTGGCGAACAGCATCACGCCGCTAAACTCTGTCATGCCTTCATTGAGCGCGGTGATCGCTTCAAGGTCCATATGGTTGGTCGGTTCGTTCATGATCAGCACGTTTGCGCCGGACACCATCATTTTTGCGAACATGCAGCGGCCCTTTTCGCCGCCCGAGAGCACCTTGGCTTTTTTTAGCGCCTCTTCACCGGAAAACAGCATCCGCCCGAGCCAGCCGCGGATGGTTGACTCGTACTGATCCTTGGAGTACTGGCGCAGCCAGTCGATCAAGGATAGCTCCAGGCCATTGAAATAAGCCGAATTATCGGAAGGGAGGTAGGACTGCGTTGTGGTAACGCCCCATTTATATGTCCCCTCGTCGGGTTCCAGTTCCCCCGCAAGGATCTGAAAGAGCGTGGTGCGGGCAAGCTCGTCTTCGCCCACAAACACGATTTTATCGCCCGGAAGCACGACAAAGCTGACCTGATCAAGCACTTTTCTTTCGCCTATCGTCTTGCTGATGCCGTTGACGAACAGCACATCGTTGCCCAGATCGCGGTCGGGCTTAAAGTGGATGAAGGGGTAACGGCGGGAGGAAGGCGCGAAATTGTCCATTTGCAGGTTATCCAGCATCTTTTTGCGGGAGGTCGCCTGCCGCGATTTGGAGGCGTTGGCGCTGAACCGCCGGATAAATTCCTGCAGTTCTTTTGCCTTTTGCTCGTTTTGTTTTTGCTTGTCTCTGGCCTGGCGCGCGGCAAGCTGCGTGTATTCGTACCAGAAATCGTAATTGCCCACGTATAGCTGAACCTTGCCGTAGTCGATATCGACGATGTGCGTACAGACCTTGTTCAAGAAGTGGCGGTCATGGGAAACCACGATCACCGTATTTGGAAAATCCATTAAGAATTCTTCCAGCCACTTGATGGCGTAAAGATCAAGGTTGTTGGTCGGTTCGTCAAGCAGAAGGATGTCCGGCTTTGCAAACAGGGCCTGCGCCAGCAGCACCTTAACCTTGCGGGGGCCGTCCAGCTCGGCCATTTTTTTGTAGTGGTATTCGCCGGTGATGCCAAGGCCGTTCAATAAAATCTCTGCATCCGGCTCCGCGTTCCATCCGTCCATTTCCGAGAATTCGGCTTCAAGTTCGGCCAGCTTCAACCCGTCCGCATCGTCAAAATCCGGCTTGGCGTAAAGTTCCTCTTTTTGCTGCATGACCTCATACAGGCGCCGGTATCCCATGATAATGGTTTCGATCGGGGTATATTGTTCATAGGCGTAGTGGTCCTGGCGCAATACCGCGAGGCGGTCTCCCGGCGTGATAAAAACCTCGCCCTTATTCGGCTCCAACTCACCGGACAATATGCGTAAAAATGTGGATTTTCCGGTTCCGTTTGCCCCAATGAGGCCATAACAGTTGCCGGGGGTAAATTGAACGTCAACGTTCTGAAACAGCTGACGTCCGCCAAATTGAAGAGATATCCCTTGTGCGCTGATCATACTATCCTCATGCATTCCCTTAATATAAACAATTCGTTTATCATACCACACTCCTTTCTATTTTGATAGTTAGAGAAAAGAGGGAGCGGGGAGGGGGCTGTTATCATGTTGCGCTTATGCGGTTGCAGCATCTGCTGCAAGGTCTTCGTGGAGGTCTGCAATGGGGTCGCCCGTGCATTGGATATAGGCTGCGGTAAAGGGCACGCCGTTGGGGTCTGCGGGGAACACGCCGCAGTCGTGCATGGTATAGAACCCTTCGAGGCCCGCTGCCCTGAGTTCCGAGGCGGTAGCGCCCCTCATGCACTGATGGATCATGGTTCCGATCATTTCCCAGTGGGCGAGTTCCTCGGTTCCAATGTCGTTTACCGTTGCACGGACCCGGTTATCCGGCATGGAAAAGCGCTGCGTCAGGTACCGGACCCCTGCGGCAAGCTCCCTTTCGGGTCACAAACCATAAAATGCTCCGTGCCCGAAATGCGGATACCCGGAATATCGAATATCATCTGGAGCGCATATGCGCCGGTTTCCCCGGGGATAGGCGCTACGCGTATTTGCTTTACCAGGCAGCGGATGAGTTCTTCTAAGGTTTCCGGCGTGCTGATGGCGTTGTTTTCGAGTGTTTTGCGTTCAAGGCTGTCTAAACCGGATGGCTGTGCCAAAACGGAATATTGCTTTTTCTGTTCTTCAAGCGCCTCAATTTTTTTGCTGATTTCCTGGTCCAGCGCGCGGTAATCCGCATCCTGTATCACGCCGTCCATCCAGCCTTTCAAGAGCTTTGTTTTTTTATTTTGCAGCTGCAGCAGCCGCTCAGCTAGCATTGCCGATTCAAAAGAACAATCCCGGCCGGAAGATACGCTTTGCACCGCATCCAAAAGGGCGGGGTCAGGGCTCGCGTCCATCAGCGTTATGAAAAGCCTTCGCATCAGCGCATCCAAATGGTCCGTATACAGAAGCGGCGCGTTGCAGCGAGTGGATTGCTCCAACCGCTTATAGCAGGCACAACGCCAATAACTTCGGTTTTTCCGCTCGCCGTTAGCATTCCACTGCTGCTGCGCGCGCTGATAGTTGCACTGGTGCTCCACACAAAAAATCTTTCCCGTGTACGGATACTTGCCTCCCGCTTTATGAAAAGCGCCGCAATCGACGCCCTTCATGAATTCGCCGCGCAAACGTGCCACGCGGTTCGCAGCGTTCCATTCATCTTCCGTGACAAGCGGCGGCACACGGGAAGGGTCATAATGCAGCAGCCATTCCCCGGGGGGGCGGTATTGCTTTTTTTGGATGCGGTAGGAGAGGCTTACGGATTTTCGGCTTACGATATAGCCTTTATACAGCGGATTTTCAATGATGCGGCGTATGGTGCTTGGATAATACATGTTCCCGCTGCGGTTGACATAGCCCAAGTCCTTGAGTTCCTGTGCAATGGTGCGGGTGCCTGCGATGTTCTCCGCGTAGCGTCGGTAAATGTATTGCACGGCCGGCGCTGTTTCAGGGTCGATGTCGTAGCCGTTGGTTTTGTCGTTGAACACATATCCGACAGGGGCGGTGGCCCCGTGGCGCTTTCCGGTTTCCTGCGAGCGCTTCCAGCCGAACTTCACGCGTTCGGAAAGCTTGCGCGATTCCTCCTGCGCGACGGTCGCCATGATGGCAAGGCGAAGTTCGGAGTCCGCGTCCATGGTGTTAAGGCCGGTGTCCTCAAACAGCACGCCCACATCATGCTTTAGAAGTTCCCGGGTGTAGGCGATGGAATCTAATAGGTCGCGCGCAAAGCGGGAAACCTCCTTGGTCAATATGAGGTCAAACAATCCGGCTTTGGCGTCCGCCACCATGCGCAAAAATTCCGTACGCTTTTTTGTGGAAGTACCCGTCACGCCCTCATCCACATAACCCGGCACAAATGTCCACGCCGGGTTGGAACGTATTTTCTCCTCAAAATATGTCTTTTGGTTATTTAGGCTGTTTCGCTGCTCGTCCCGGTCCGTGCTCACCCGCGCGTAATATGTCACCCTCAACGGGATATCCGCCAATCGCTTCCCCAAAATCAATTGAACACGGATATCTTCAATAGTTTGTTTCATACTCGGCCATCCGCTCTTTTTGCGTGTCGTAGCCGTCCTGTAAATCCAGCCACGAAAGGCAGCGCATGTAGACTGACTCCGAAATAGCGCCCTGCGCCTTGAGGGATTTGAGCATAACGAGTCTCAGCAGCGGATGGCTCCACTTGAGCTTTTCTTCCGGGACGGGGTATTGTACAACGATGCGTCCCATATATGGCCTCCCGATATTGGTACTGCCATACTATGAGGAAAGACAGTTGTCCTAGAAGGCACAACAAGCGTAATATGAGGCACTTTTCCGTTATATATACGGTGCAAATTGCCTGCTTCAGGCCTTTCGACACAATACCTTTATGGACAGAGCGTTGTTAGAACAGTTATAATAATATGGTTGGAAGTCTATCTAAAAAATGGATAGGGCAATCAGATGAAAGCATTCGCAAAAATACAAAAGAATATGTCAACGCCCAGGCTGATTGCCATCAGCTTTCTGGCGGTTATCATATCCGGCGGCCTGCTTCTGTGCCTGCCGATTTCGCACCAGCCGGGGATAGACGTACAACCGTTGGACGCCTTCTTCACCGCCACCTCGGCAGTCTGTGTCACGGGCCTGGTTACGCTTATTACCGCTACAACATGGAGCATATTCGGAAAAATCGTCATATTGTTTTTAATCCAGATTGGCGGGCTTAGTCTGATCACCATATTCACTTACTTTATTGTCCATCTTGGAAGAAAGGTGACATTAAAGGACCGCCTCACGGTGCAGGCCGCGTTCAATGTCAACGATTTGAGCGGTATGGTCCGCCTGGTTTTATTGGTAATCCGCGGCACATTCCTTTGCGAAGGCATTGGCGCGCTGATACTTACATTTTCCTTCCTGGGAAAAGGCTTCGTCTGGTATAACGCGATTGCAAACGGCATATTTCACGCGGTTTCCGCTTTCTGCAACGCGGGCTTCGATAATATCGGAGAATTCAGCCTGATGCCCTATGCAACCGATCCAGTCATTAACTTTGTAATTATGGGCCTTATCGTAATGGGCGGTATCGGCTTCTCGGTATGGCGGGACGTGCGCCTGAAGATCAAATATAGAATAAAGCCGGATATTAAAAGGAAACACAGGCTTTCGCTGCACTCGAGGCTCGCGCTCATTGCAACTGCGGTACTCATTGTGGGTGGCGCAGCCTACTTTTTCATTGCGGAGTACAACAACCCGGAGACGTTGGGGGCGCTTTCAGTTGGCGGGAAAATAATATGCTCCTTCTTTCAGTCCATTACGCTGCGCACGGCAGGGTTCTTTACTATAGCGCAGAACGGGCTGAGCGAAACTTCAAAAATGGTGTCCAGCATTCTGATGCTTATCGGCGGGTCACCCGGCGGGACGGCGGGCGGCATGAAGACCGTTACGGTTGCTCTCCTGTTTTTAAGCGTTTGGAGCACATTGAGCGACAGGCGGAACGTATTCGCATTTGGCAGGACGCTGCCGATGCTCACGCTGCAACGGGCGCTGACCATTATCGTGATTATGCTGCTGCTTTGGCTGGGCGGAGGGATGATACTGGCGGTTACGGAGCGCGGCTCCGTATTTGTCCATACTCCTGCGGACCTGCTCTTTGAAGTGGCTTCGGCACTGGGTACGGTGGGAGTATCCACGGGTATTACGCCCTTCCTGTCCTCCCTGGGCAAACTGCTGATCATGCTGTGTATGTATGTCGGAAGGATCGGGCCGATCACATTCATACTCTCCCTCCAGCTGCACGCAAGCACCGTAAACGAGCGCATCCAGTATCCGGAAGAAGACGTCATGATCGGTTAAACAAACAGTGTAAAGGTGGTAGAAACGTATGTATAAGATCACAGTTGATGAAAGCACACAGTTTGCAATACTGGGCCTTGGAAAGTTTGGCCGCGGCCTGGCGAGTACGCTGTTTGAAAACGGGCATCATGTGCTCTGCTGCGACGTTGACGAGCACTTGGTGCAGGAGGCCACTGGCTTTGCGACGCACGCCGTGCAGGCGGACGCTTCCGACAAGGGCGTGCTGGAGAAACTGGGAATAGGGAACTTTGATGTGGTGGTCATCGCGTTCAGCGCGGATTTTGAAGCCGCCGCCGTCACCGCGACCATATTGAAGGAGCTCAAGGTGCCCTGCGTCATCGCAAAGGCGAACGGTTCACGCCAGAAACTCATATTGGAATCCATCGGCGTGGACCGCGTGATATTGCCCGAAAAGGAGATGGGGGAGAGAGTCGCCTACGGTTTAATTACAAACGGGCTCATGGAATCCATCCATCGATCCGATAAATATGACATCATCGAAATGAAACCCCTGCCGAACTGGGTAGGGAAGAGCCTGGAAAGGCTGCGCCTGCGGCAGACGGAAGGCATCAACATCATCGCCATCATCCGAGATTCCGAGGTGATCGCGGTGCTGGACGCAAAAACCGAGCTGTATGCGGCCGATGATTTGATTCTTCTCAAATCCAGATAGGAAGGGGGAACTTACCGGATTGGACAGGAGCTGATGCCCCGGCCCATCAAATAACGGAGGTGATTACAAACATGACACTTGCGCTGGTATTGTTTCTTGTGACATATGTATGCCTTATCGTTTTTCCAAAGGTGCGCGCGTATATCGCGCTTGTCTCCGCGGCGCTGTTCGTCATACTCGGCATTTTACCGGTTAACAAGCTGTTTTCCGCCATCGACTGGAACGTCATCCTGATGATATTCGGCACCATGGGCGTTGTTGCGTTTTTTATCGATTCCAAGATGCCCGCGCTGCTTGCCGACATGATACTGGATAAAATGCCGGACGTCAGGTGGGCGATCATCGCGCTGGCCCTGTTCGCAGGGCTCATCTCCGCGTTTGTGGACAATGTGGCGACGGTGCTTATGGTGGCCCCCGTGGCGGTGGATATCTCAAAAAAGCTCAAGATTTCTCCCGTCATGCCCATTATCGCAATCGCGATTTCGTCTAACCTGCAGGGCGCTGCGACGCTGGTCGGGGATACCACGTCCATACTGCTGGGCGGCTACGCCAACATGGACTTTTTGGACTTCATATTCTACCACAACCGCCCGGGCATGTTTTTTGTGGTACAGATCGGTGCCCTTGTTTCCGCGCTTGTGCTCCTCTATGTGTTCCGGAAGCAGCGTGAACCGATCAGTGTGGGGGAACGGACTGTCGTTACGGACTATGTTCCTTCGGTGCTGCTGCTTTCCACAATCGTTCTCTTAATTCTTGCTTCATTTTTGCCCAATAAGCCGCGCAATATTAACGGCTATATCTGCGTGACGCTGTTTTTGGTCGGCCTTATACGGGAACTGTTCAGAAAACGGTTGTCGTTCATCAAGGAAACCATAAAAGAAATCGATTATTTTACGCTGCTGCTGCTGGCCGGGCTATTTGTGGTGATTGCGGGCATCACGGAAGCTGGCGTGATTACCGAGGTCAGCCGGATATTCGTAAGTATCAGCAACAACAATTTGTTCCTGATGTATACGCTGCTCGTGTGGGCGTCCGTGCTGCTTTCCGCGTTTATCGACAACATCCCGTATATCGCCACCATGCTGCCGGTCACCTCGGGCATTGCGCAGTTGATGGGCGTAGATCCCACGGTACTGTACTTTGGCCTGCTTGCGGGCGCGACTTTAGGCGGAAACCTTACGCCGATCGGGGCTTCCGCAAACATCGCAGGCTTGGGCATACTGCGCAAGGAAGGGCACGAGGTGAAGGCCCAGGAATTCATGAAGGTCAGCGTGCCCTTTACGCTTGCTGCCGTACTCTCCGGTTATATACTGATCTGGCTGTTCTGGGGGATATGATCGGTTAATATGGGTTCATTGACGCCCGCGCTCCAGATGATCTGGCGCGGGCATTTTTTTGCGCACTCCATGCAGCCCACGCATTTTTCATAGTCAAATACGGGCAGGTCTTTTACCATAGTGATCGCATCATACTTACAGCTTTTCGCGCAGATGCTGCAGCCGATGCAGCCAACCTTGCAGTTGTCGCTCACTTCCTTGCCTTTGAGTACGTTGGAACAGTCCACGCGCACCACGCTGCCTTTGGGCAGCAGGCGTATGATGTGGCGCGGGCACTCCGCCACGCACTTGCCGCAGGTGATACAGCGGCCGTGGTTGATCGTGGAAAGGCCGTTGACGATTGTGATGGCGTCCACCGGGCAGACCCGCGCGCAGTTTCCAAAGCCCAGGCAGCTCATGGGGCAGCTTTTGATGCCGTCCGCAATGGACATGGCGGCGACGCAATCCGAAAGCCCTTCGTAATGGAACTTTAACTGCGTGTTGTCAAGCGTCCCGCGGCACTGTACATGGGCGATGAGCGGCTGTATGTCGCCCGCGTCCGTGCCGATAAGCTCCGCGATTTTCTTTGCGTTTTCGGCGGTATTGACGGTACATGAATTGACCGCCGCGCCTTCCGTCACAATCGCGGCAGCAAGCCCGTCGCAGCCGGGGTAGCCGCATGCGCCGCAGTTTGCACCCGGCAGCAGCTCCCGCACCGCGTCGATGCGTTCATCCTTTTTTACGGAAAAGAACTTTCCAGCGACACTCAGCGCCAATCCCAGCGCCAGCCCCAACAGGGCCACGGCCCCCGCGCTGATCCAGATAATAGCCATTGTTTCCTCCTTACCGGCCCAGTCCGGAAAAGCCCATAAACGCAATCGCCATCAGCCCCGCCGCTAAGAGAGTAATGGGGAAGCCGCGCAACGCCTTGGGTATTTCGGCGTTTTCCAGCTTTTCGCGCACGCCCGCCATCAGCACGATGGCGATGGTGAAGCCGATGCCGCCGAATACGCCGTTTACCACGCTTTCAAGAAGCGTGTAACTCTGTTCGATGTTGAGTATGGCGACGCCCAACACCGCGCAGTTGGTGGTGATGAGCGGCAAATAAACGCCCAAAGCCTTGTAGAGCGTCTGGTTTGTCTTTTGGAGCACCATCTCCACAAACTGCACCAGCGCCGCGATGGTGAGAATAAACGCGATGGTCTGCATAAAGCCGATTCCCAAGGGTTCCAGAACCCATTGCTGGATCATCCATGTGAACAGGGAGGCCATGCCCATGACGAATGTGACGGCCATACCCATGCCGGAAGCGGATTTTACATTTTGCGAGACCCCTAAGAACGGACAGATGCCCAAGAACCGCACCAGTACAAAATTATTGACCAGCGCTGCAGTGATCGCTATGAGGGCAAGCCTTACAAGCCATGTCATTGCTGCTCACTCCCTTCTTTTTCTTCATAGAGAGGGCGTTTAGTGCCCCCAGCACCAAACCCAGCGTAATAAACCCGCCGGGGGCCAGCAGCAGCATGATAACCGGCACGTATCCGTCCCCAAGCACCGGTATGCCGAATATGCTGCCCGCGCCGATGAATTCGCGTATGGAAGCGAAGAATGTCAGCGCCGCCGTAAAGCCAAGACCCATGCCCAAGCCGTCGAGCGCACTCATGAGCGGAGTATTGGAGCTTGCGAACGCCTCCGCGCGCGCCAATATGATGCAGTTGACGACGATGAGCGGGATATAAAGCCCCAGCGCCTTGTCAAGCGCGGGGACGAACGCCTTTAACAAAAGCTGTACAATCGTTGTAAAGGACGCAATGATCACTACATACGCGGGGATGCGCACCCGGGACGGGATAAAGTTGCGCAGCAGGGATACGAACACGTTGGAGCATATCAGCACAAACGTCGCCGCAAGCCCCATGCCCACGCCGTTGATGGCGGCGGTGGAAACCGCGAGCGTGGGGCACATCCCTAAAAGCAGGCGAAATGTTGGGTTTTCCTTCCATATGCCGTTGATCACGACTTTCAAAGCTTTCATTTTTGCCCTCCGATCGTGAGCGCAAACTCCCGCGCCTCGTTTACGGCGTTCGTTACGGCCGCCGTGGTGATGGTAGCGCCTGTTAACGCGTCTACCTCGTTTCCGCTAGCTCCGCCGCCTCTCTTCACGGTTACGGTTCCGTCCTTGCCCGCAAACTGCGCGGCGAATTCGGGCCTCTGCGCGTTTTTGCCCAACCCCGGCGTTTCGCTGTTATCGCCCACCACAACGCCGGTAATGGTACCGTCTACGGTTACGCCCACCGTTACGGTGAATATGCCGCCGTAGCCCGTCGCTTCCAGTTCCATGACATAGCCATCCTGCTCGCCCTTGGCCATGTAAAGCGTCTTGATGCTTCCGGGCAGCTTTTCCTGCGTATCCTGCGCGAATGTTCCTTCAAATACCTCGGCCCGCGCGGCTTCCGCGGCAAGGCGCGTCTGCTCCGCAATCGGCTCTTTTGTCACGTAATAGGTCGCGCCCAGGGCAAGCCCCGCGACAAGAGCGATCAAAAACAGCCGCCCTCCCAAATGAATGAGGTCACGCATGGCGCTTCACCTCCCCGTAGACCCGCGCGCGAAGGAAACGCTCAATGAGCGGCACGCACAGGTTCATGATGAGTATGGAGTAACTCACGCCCTCCGGGTACCCGCCATACAGGCGGATCACCACTGTTAAAAGCCCGCAGCCCAGCGCGTAGATGAGCTGGCCCTTGGGCGTGACGGGGGAGGTGGAATAATCTGTCGCCATAAAGCACGCGCCGAGGATAAGCCCGCCCGAAACCGCATGCATGGCGGCGGTCCATAACGGCGCATACCCCGTCTGGCCCGCGCCGCCGCCCAAAAGCGCCACACCCAGGAATACCGTGATAATATAGGTAAACGGAATGCGCCAGGAGATCACGTTGCGTATGAGTAGGTAGATAAACCCAATCAGCAGCGCGACGGAGCTGACTTCCCCGATACATCCGCCGATATTCCCCCAGGCAAGCGTGAAGAAATCCTGCAGCGGCGTCGATCCCGCACCCAGCGCAGTACCGCCCTCTGCAAGCATGGAAAGCGGCGTGGCAGTGGAAACGGCGTCCGCTATGGGGGCAAGGAACGAATTGGCCGGGGCTGTCCATGCCGTCATCTGCACCGGAAAGCTCGCCAAAAGAAAACCTCGCGCGGCAAGCGCGGGGTTCACAAAATTGTTGCCTATGCCGCCGAAAGGCACCTTAACCAGCCCGATCGCAAACACGCCGCCCAGCACACACATCCACCACGGGGCGGAAGCCGGAAGGTTCATGCCCAGCAGCACGCCGGTAACGGCCGCCGAAAGATCGCCGATTGTGGCGGGGCGTTTTAACAGCCTGTGCAATGCCCACTCGGTCAGTATTGCCGCCGCCGCGCAGAGAAGCAGCACAAAGAGCGCCCGGTAGCCAAAGCGGTAGGCCCCCATAATACATGCGGGCGCAAGCGCAATGAGCACATCCCGCATCAGCGAGCGCGTATCCTGCGGGGCACGAATGTGGGGAGAAGGGGAAACGTTTAGTCTCATGCCATATGACCTCCGTACATGCCGTACTTGATCCTAATCTACTTCTGCTATTTCTTTGCGGCCGCGCCGCGGACTTTCAGCTTCGCCAGGCGCATGCTCTGCAAAAGCTGCCTATGCGCGGGGCAGATATAGGCGCACGCGCCGCACTCCACGCAGTCGAGCGCATGGAACAACGCCGCCTGTGCGGCGTCAGAGCGGTCCATAGCGGCCGAAATGATGTAGGGCTGCAAACCCGCCGGGCAGACCTGGTAACAGCGTCCGCAATGGATGCAGGGGGAGGGGGGCGGCACATGCGCCTCTTTCCCGGAAAGCACCAGAATGCCAGAAGTTCCCGCGATCACCGGCACTTCGTCCGTATACTGGGCGATGCCCATCATGGGCCCGCCGGAAAGTATCTTTTCGGTTCCATCCGCCATGCCGCCGCAGAATGCGATGCAATCCCGGAAGCTTGTGCCGATGCGCACAAGCAGGTTCCCGGGCGATTTCACACCGCCGCCAGTTACCGTCACCACGCGCTCAATGAGCGGCTTGCCCAAGGCGACCGCCTCGTATATCGCGTTGCAGGTGCCAACGTTTAAAACCACGCAGCCCGCGTCGGCCGGAAGCCCGCCGCTTGGAACCTCACGCCCGGTGAGGGCGTAAATGAGCTGCTTTTCGCCGCCCTGCGGGTATTTGACGCGCAGCGGGGAGATTTCAATCGCCGTGTCCTTCGCCGCCTCGCGCATGGCGCGTATGGCGCGGGGCTTGTTGGTTTCAATGCCCACATGGGCGCGCCCTACATTGAGCGCGCGCATCACAAACTGCATGCCCGCGATAACGCCCGCAGAATACTCCTGCAGCAGCCGGTCGTCCGCCGTAAGGTACGGCTCGCATTCCGCGCCGTTTGCGATCAATATGTCTACTTTTTTGTCTTTGGGAATGGATAGCTTGACATGCGTGGGGAATGTGGCTCCGCCTAAGCCGACAATGCCCTTTTCCTTGATGATCGATATGAGCTCGGGGCCGCTGAGCGCGTCGATATTTTCTGGCGGCGCGTAGCTTTCGTCCTTGGTATCGAGATGGTCGTTTCGTATGACGACTGAAAGCGTAAGGTTTTTTCCCGTGGGATGGGGCCGGTTCTCTACTGCAATTACCGTGCCAGAAACGCTCGCATGGATCGGGGCGCTTACAAAGCTTTCGCTTCGGCCGATGCACTGCCCCAACTTTATGCTGTCCCCCTTTTTTACGACCGGGGTACATGGAGCGCCCGTAACGCGGGCCATGGGGATCACAACAATATCCGGCGGGGGCATGAGAGCGATGGCACTTTCGCTTGAAAGTGCCTTCCCGTGGTGGGAGGATTGAAGCGGGTGCACACCGCCGGCAAAAGGATGGGCTTTCATTGTTTCACCTGCTCTTCCTATTGTCAGAAAATTAACGGATATAAGTTGTTATGCAACAAATGACCTTCCCTATTATCATAACAAATAGCTGTGGTGAGAGGCAACCCCTGCTCTCCCAAATATCGGTCGGTTCTTTGGAAAATGTTTCAATCTTCCTGAAAAAGTACAGGCTGACCGCCGCTTATTTAAAAAGAGAGCGTATCCCGCTCTCTTCCGTATTGCTATGAACGCTATCTTTGTCTGTCCAAGACGCGCGCAACATATGGACGGTGTACGCTGATTACCCCTTTGGGGCAGAATTCCTGGCAGCAGAAACAGCGCACGCATTTTTCTTTTTGTATGGTCGCCGTTTCATTTCCTATGACAATAGCTCCGGCGGGGCAGACCTTCTGGCACTCTCCACAGCCGATGCATTCGTTTGCGCGTATTTTGGGGCGGCTTGCGAACATGCGGGAAAGCATTTTTGCGATGATCTTGTTTTTTGATCCCCACAATTGGACGTCGTGCCTGGGGGTCAGCTTAAAATCCGGTATGACAAACCGGGATATATCGCCATGAACAGCCAGCTCCGAAGCGTTTTGCGGAATGAACCCGCGTTGATGGGCCGCCTTGAGCGTTGGTACGTCGTCTGAACCAAGGTTTATCAGGTGCGCGGCGGCAAGATCAAGCGCATGCGGGTTAAAAGAGGCAAGTATTGCGCCCATAAAGCGCGGCGTACCGCCGTACGGGCCGTTTCCCTCCATAGCCATCACGGCGTCGGCAATGCATAGGCGGGGTTTGCACCACTCGCAGATATCCACAAGCATATTGGCAAACGCTTCGTGCGTCTGGTACTTGTAGTGGTATTCGGATTTATAGGTGCCGGGAACCGCGCCGAAAAAATTCTTGCATGCGCCCGTATACGACATCAGGCCGTGGGTCTTTATCTTGCACAAGTCAATGATGGCGTCCGCATCCAGAAGATATTTGGTTACCGGAAACGTCTTTGCGATAACGGCGTCCGGATTGGATACCTCCGTATAAGAGCAATCGTCGTTTAGCGCGGCGCCAATTTTTTGCACTTCCGTCATCCCCGTGCCTGCGTACACGGAAGCCAGATACCCCGGGTGAAAAGGGCCGCCCGGGCTGTCCCCAAGAACCACCTTTGCCTGCTTTTCAATGAGAAGCTCACACAACGCCACCGCCACCTGCGGATGCACGGTCGCCGCCCTTTCCGGCTTTGAACGCATCATCAAATTTGCTTTTATGGCAATCTTCATGCCGGGCGTTACCCAGTCAAGCCCGCCGATGGGGCGGAGAGCCGATTGCAGCGCATCTTTTACTTTTTTAAGATCATAGTCCTCACAGGGAGCTATAGATACTTCAATATTCATGTTCTTACCCGCCATCGGAAATTTCTTTCTCCACGATAACACATCAGGCGGTGCGGTTCAATGCGCTTCCATTTTCCCTCTGGCCCTATGTGGTTTGTAACCCTACTCATCCGAGTCGGGGCCGCCATATTGCGCCATAAGCAATTTTGCCATTCTTACATCGGGCGTGCAGATATTGACAGGGTATTGCAGTTTTTTCTCATAGATCCACATAACAGAACCTCCTTAGAGTTGCCACGGCCATTGCGACAAAGTCCAGCTCCCCACATCCGTGGGGGAATGGCCGAAGCCAAGCAAGGGCCCGTAGCACTGTTCGTATTTGGTGATCAATTCTGCAAGCTTTTTGGAATAGCAGAAGTAATCGGCGCGCGCATCCTTATCCTTGGGATGCGTGTTGAGGTACAAGTTGAGTTCTACGCACACAAATTCGCATTCGCTGATCTTCATCAGAAGAGCTTGTTGCTTCGCATCCATATTGGGCCTCCTAACGCAAGTACGGGCGCAAAAGTTCCGGGAACATCGTACCCTGGCACAGGGCTTCATTCGGACAGTAACCAGCTTTGTAATCCTGGTTTGCGATGAATGCGGTCGCGAGTAAGCAGCTTGGCTCCTCCTTGCATGTGATGCCGCATGCTTGAGCGGTTTCGCAGACATTGCCCGCAAGCAGCGTGTTCTTCACATCCAAAGGATTTAATTGGCAGCCGCATGGTTTGAAGCAGCAGCTACCCATCGTACTTTGGTTTCGATACATATGGGTGTTCCTCCTTATTTGGATCGGCGTTCGGCCGCATAAGATGTGCGTTTTTACGGCCGGCTTCTGCTGTTATGGTATGCGCAAGCGGCATTGTTGGTGAAGCGTAGGCGCCGGTAAAAGGGGAGAATCGACAAATCCCGATTCGGTTTTAATAATCAGGAGTATGCGCACATTAGATAATTTGTGGTATACTTAACCGAAATTAGAAAATTAAGGCCAAAGGCGGTGTACCATGTTTGTTGTAAACGGGTTGACCAAAAAATACGGAAAAGTGCTTGCGAACGATCAATTGAGCTTTACCGTTCCGTACGGGACGCTGACTGTGCTTGCGGGGCCCAACGGCGCGGGAAAATCCACCGCCATCAAGGCGATGGCAGGGCTTTTGCGGTATGAAGGAAGCGTAACGGTGGACGGAAAGCCGAACAAAAGCATAGAGGCGAAGCGCGTATTGGGCTATGTACCGGAAACCCCGGCCGTATACGGCATGCTGACCGTCGCCGAGCATATGGAATTCATCGCCCGCGCGTACTCTCTGGGAGAGCAGTGGCGCGACAGGGCGAAATTGCTTTTAGAGCGCTTTGAGCTTCTGGAGCAGGAAAAGAAGGTTGGCCGCGAACTGAGCAAAGGCATGCAGCAAAAGGTCAGCCTGTGCTGCGCGCTGCTGCCTGAACCCAAGGCGCTGCTGGTGGACGAACCCATGGTAGGGCTCGACCCGCACGCCATTAAGGTACTAAAGGAAGTCCTGATCGAAGAAAAACAGCGCGGCGTCGCCATATTGCTTTCCACGCATCTACTCAACAGCGCGGAGAACATTTGGGACAGACTTTTAATTATGAAGAACGGCCGCATCGCCGCGGAACGCAACAGGGAGGATATGAACGAGAGCGGGGAGCAGCTTGAAGAACTGTTCTTCTCCATCACGGAGGCCAGCAAATGAGGGCGATCGTCTATCTCTGGCTGCGGTCGTTAAAAAACCGCTTTCTGCTGGTACTCAAAAAACCGGCAATACTGGTTTTGTACCTGCTCATACTGGGCTTTGTGGTCTATATGCTCTTTGGCCCCGCCCTTTCCCGCGAGGTACCCGGAACAAAGGAGATTTCAGGGTACTCCGCCATACTCTTTGGCGTGTTCTTTTTCATTTCGGGCATTTCCGTTATGACGGGCCTCAAACAGGGGACGGCGCTGTTTTCCATGGCGGACGTCAACTTTCTTTTCGTGGCGCCAGTAAGCCCAAGAAAAATTTTGGTGGGCGGCATTTTGAAGCAGGCGGGCGTACTGCTTGCGGCGTCGTTATTCATGATATTCCAGTACCCCAATATGCACAATGCGGGCCTGGACGGCTACGCGCTATTAGGGCTGATGGCCTCCTACGCGCTCATAGGCTTTGCCTCGCAGATACTGTCCGCTCTTTTGTACGCGTTTTGCGCGGGTTCTTCTAAAAAGCGCAGCTATGTCAATTATGCGCTTTCCGCTATCTGTGTCGGCATCGTGGGCGGCTTCTTACTGTTCTTACCCGGCCGGGGCGATATGCAGACGGCGCTTACGCAGTACTTCAGTGCGGACGCGTGGAACTATTTTCCGTTTATCGGTTGGGCGCGCGGCCTTGCCGTAAGCTTTGCAAGCTATGAGTGGGCCAGCGCCGTGCTCTATACTGTGCTGCTGCTTTTAGGTACGCTCATTTGCGCGCTGCTGCTGCAGCGGACCCATATGGATTATTTTGAGGATGTGCTGCTGGCCGCGGAGCGCGCCAATCAAAAGCAGGAAGACGCGAAGGCGGGCCGTTTTACCTCCCAGGGGGAGGTCAGCGCAAAAATCAAGCGGGACAAAGGGCCGCTGTACGGCACGGGGGCGCTTGCCTTCACGGGCCGGATCCTGCGGGAGCAGTCGCGCAGCGGTGTGCTCTTACTCGATCTCTATTCGCTTGGCGCGTTTGCGGGGCCCATCATGGCCATGCTGTTCCTGCCCAAGGAAGCGATCGAGGATGGCTGGCTATGGGGCGTGCTCAACATGACCGTCTGGATGATGATATTTTTGAACATGACAGGCGGCATCGGGAGAGAGCTGCAGTACCCCGTGCTGTACCTTGCGCCGGTAAACGCCTGGAACAAGCTGATGGCGGTGCTGCTTCCGCAACTGTGGAAGGCGGTTGTGGACGGCGTATTGTTTGCCATACTCGGCGTGCTGCTGTTTCACGGAACGCTTTTGGAGGGCGTCACGGCGGCTCTGTGCTATGCAAGCATTTCTCTTCTCTATATGGCGGGGATGCTGATTGTGGAGCGCGTGCTGGGGCCGAACAAAAACAAGGTGCTTGTCATCACCGTCTACATCGTCATGCTGTTGCTGCTGGTTCTGCCCGGAATGATCGGCTCCATGATTTTGAGTGAAAGCATTCCCGGGATAACGACTTATTTCATATTTATCGCATGGAATATTCTAATTTCCATGCTGGTCGTGTTCTTCAGCAGGGGGATATTGCATAACATTGATCTGGCGTAAAGGCATGCGGTACCGGGCGGGAAGACAGTATAAAATCCACTCATTTATGGGAAATGTTTTGTATTGACTTTTCCTATATGCTGTATCATAATGACTTAAACCGCAATGAGTTGCGGGTCATAAGAGGATAGAGGCGCAGGTTTCAACAGTAGCAGGGCGGAGCCGTCAAGGGGCGAAGATGCTTTGCGAAAGGGAAACTTGCCGAAGCGGTGTATCGGCTTGGACGGTATATTGCTGGTCCGCAGGAGAATATCCTGCCGACTGTCGCAGCGCAGTTGCGCTGTGGAGCGCTATTCATCAGTTTGCAAGGGGAAACAGTTCACCCAAGCGGCTGGAGTAAACGCTCCGGCCGCTTTTTGTTTCCAAAATAATCAAATTTACAGGAGGAACCACACATGAAGAAGAGTATTGCCCTATTGCTCACGCTTGTGCTGTGCATTGGCCTTGTCGCCTGCACAGCGCCTGCGGCCGCCCCCGCCGCGACCGAAGCGCCTGCGACGGCGACCGAAGCCCCTGCTGCCGCCACCGAAGCGCCCGCGGCAACCGAAGCTCCCGCCGCCAAGGAACCCTTCCGCGTCGGCTTGGAATGCAACTATGCGCCCTTCAACTGGACGCAGGAAGGCGAAACCGATATGACCGTCCCCATTCCTGAAGGCGGCTTTGCGGATGGTTACGACGTACAGATGGCCAAGATCATCGCCGATGCCCTCGGCCGTGAGCTCGTCATCGTCAAGACCGAATGGGACGGCCTGCCGCCCGCTCTCATCTCTGGAAAAATCGACGCCATCATCGCCGGCATGAGCCCCACGGCGGAGCGCGCGTTGACCATTGACTTCACCGATCCGTACTATGAGAGCGATCTTGTCATCGTCGTCAAGAAGGACAGCGCGTTTGCCGCCGCGAAGAGTCTCACAGACTTCACGGGCGCGAAAATCGTCGCCCAGCTGAACACATTTCACGATACCGTGGTGGATCAGATTCCCGAAGTCCAGCACCAGACCCCCATGGAAAACTTCCCCGCCATGATCGTGGCGCTGACTTCCGGCAAGGTGGACGGCTACGTATCCGAGCGGCCGGGCGCGGTCTCCGCGGTTGCGGCGAACCCGGAGCTTGCGTTCGTGCAGTTCGAGGCGGGCCAGGGCTTTGAAGCCTCTCCCGAGGATGTCGCGGTTGCGGTCGGCCTGCCCAAGGGCAGCGAACTGGCCGGGCCTATCAACGAAGTCTTATCCGGCATCAGCAAGGAGCAGCGCCAGCAGATGATGGACGACGCTGTCGCAAGGCAGCCGCTCTCCGAATAAAAAGTATAGTAACACAAGGCCGGGCCATTCTCGGGTCCGGCCTTGAATACGTCAGATGGGAAGTGGATGAATGCCTACGACATTTTGGGGCTGGATAGTATTTATATTGCAGGAAAACGGGATGCTGTTCCTCAAGGGAACGGGAATGACGATGCTGGTGGCAATCACGGGCACCGTCATTGGCTTTGTGATCGGCCTTTTGGTGGCGGTCCTTAGAACCATCCCCATCAACCCGGGGGACAACTGGCTCAAGAAGGGGCTCTTATACATCCTTCGTTTTATACTGGCCTCCTATATAGAGGTATTTCGCGGCACGCCGATGATCGTGCAGGCTATGGTTATTTTTTACGGCGCGATGCAGTACATGGGGATAGACCTTCCTTCCACCACCGCGGCGATCATCGTCATTTCCATCAATACCGGCGCGTACATGGCGGAAATCATTCGCGGCGGCATCATATCGGTGGACAGCGGCCAGACGGAAGGCGCGCATTCGCTGGGTATGACGCATTGGCAGACCATGCTCAATGTCGTGCTGCCTCAGGCGGTCAGAAATATCATGCCCGCCATAGGCAATGAGTTTGTTGTGAATATTAAGGATAGCTCTGTGCTCAACGTCATTGCGGTATCCGAGGTGTTCTTTACCGCGAAATCTGTTGCGGGCACGTACTATAAATTCTTTGAGGCGTTCTTTGTTGCGGCGGCCATTTACCTGGTACTGACATTTACCACCACGCGCATACTCCGGTGGATCGAGAAGAGAATGGACGGCCCGGAAAATTATCGCATTATTCCCGGCTCCCAGACGGATGTGAGCGCGATCGTGAATATTAACCTCAAAACGACGCGCAGAGGGGGAGGGAGTATCTGATATGGCATATAATATTGAAGTACAGCATCTTAGGAAAGCTTTCGGCGACCATACCGTGCTGCGGGATATCGATTTTTCTGTCTCGCCGGGGGATGTCGTCTGTATCATTGGCGCGTCCGGCTCGGGTAAAAGCACGCTGTTGCGCTGCATCAACCTGCTCGAGCGCCCCACGGACGGCAGCATACTCTTCCATGGGGAGGATATCCAGTCCAAGCACTTCCGCGTTGCGGAATACCGCGCACGGGTGGGCATGGTGTTCCAGCAGTTCAACCTCTTTTATAACATGACGGCGCTACAAAACTGCGTGGTCGGCCAGATGAAGGTGCTAAAGCGCAGCCGCTCTGAAAGCGAAGAAAAGGCGAAGCAGTATCTCGACAAAGTCGGCATGCTGCCCTATATCAACGCCAAGCCCAGGCAGCTTTCCGGCGGCCAGAAGCAGCGCGTGGCAATCGCTCGCGCACTGTGCATGGACCCGGAGGTGCTGCTCTTTGACGAACCCACCTCCGCGCTGGACCCGGAAATGGTGGGGGATGTGCTGCTCGTCATGCAGGACCTTGCGAAAACAGGCCTCACCATGCTGGTGGTGACGCACGAAATGGCGTTCGCGAAGGACGTCGCACACCGCGTGGTATTCATGGACGAAGGCGTCATCGTGGAGGACGACAAGCCCGACGTTATTTTCAACAACCCGTCCCAGCAGCGCACAAGGGAATTCCTGCGGCGCGTGCTGCGGCCCACGGAAGCTTAAATCCGCGTTCGCTTTGTCGCATTGGGTGTTCGCCTGTGTTTGGGCGATAGGCGAAGCGTGTCTTTATAGTCCCTTGTCAGCCGCGCCACGGTGCCCGAAAGCGCCAATATGGCGATAAGGTTGGGGAGCGACATCAGGCCGTTTAACGTATCCGCAATCTCCCATACAAGCCCCATTTCCATGGTGGCGCCAAGCACGGTAAACCCAAGGAACAACAGCTGGTAGGGTTTTGTGGACTTCGGGCCCAGTAAGAATTCGCAGCAGCGTGTGCCGTAGAGCGACCAGCTGAATATGGTGGCGACTGCAAAGAACAAGACCCCTACCGCCACAATGGCGGATGCGCCTTTATCCGTAAACACCGTGGCAAACGCGCGCACCGTGAGCTCCGCGCCCGCGTTCTGTCCGTAGGCGATGTCATTTAGCCCCATCAGGATTACGAGCGCGGTCACCGTGCAGATTACGATGGTATCCGCAAACACCTCAAATATGCCGAAAAAACCCTGTTCCACAGGGCTTTTTGTGTTTGCCGCCGCATGCGCGATGGGCGCCGAGCCCATGCCCGCTTCGTTGGAAAACACACCCCGGCCAATGCCGCGCTGCATGGAGGTGAGCATGGAGATCGCGGCCCCGCCCGTTACGGCCTCGGGCCGGAACGCACCGTCTACGATATCCGAAAGCACCGGGCCGAGCTTTTCAATATTGACGCCTATGATGATGACTGCGCCCAGCAGGTAGAGCACACTCATAAGCGGGATACATTTTTCCGTCACTTCACCGATTCGCTTTATTCCCCCCATGATCACCAGGGCGGAAATGAACGCCACAAGTATGCCTGCAACAAGCTTTATGGTATGGCCGCTTTCGATGATCATGTTCGGGTCGGGAGAAAAGCTTTCAAACAGGCTGATGACCGCCGTGGATATCGTGTTCATCTGCGCCATGTTGCCGATGCCGAACGCGGCGACAGCGCCAAAGCAGGCAAAGAGTATGGCAAGCCACCGCCAGTTCTTTCCCAACCCCCGCGTGATGTAATACATGGGGCCGCCGACCCATTCGCCCTTTTCGTTGCGCTTGCGGAAGCGTATGGCTAAAAGCACCTCGGCATACTTGGTCGCCATGCCAAACAGCGCGGATACCCACATCCAGAATACCGCGCCAGGTCCCCCGAGCGCGATCGCGCCCGCTACCCCCGCGATATTGCCCGTACCCAAAGTTGCCGCGAGCGCAGTGGTCACCGCCTGGAATGGGGAAACCGCCCCCTGATCGCGCTTAACCTCCGTTTTTGCACTTCGGAATACCTTTTTCATCACCAGAGGGAATTTGAAAAACTGCAGCCAGCCGGTGCGCAGCGTAAAATAGACCCCGGTGCCCATTATGAGTATGAGCATGGGAATTCCCCATACAAACGCATTGACAGAAGCGTTTATTTTTGAAACAAATTCCAAGTTTACACCTCTTTTCCCTGCATGTCGCGGCTAAAAATGAAATCCGCTACCTGATTTCTATTGAAAGAGGTATAGCAAATATACGCAAAAAAAATAGATGGCGCAGTTGGAAATGAAAACTGTATATCGAGCGTCCAAACGGGTACATGCAAAAAAAACGATCGGGCAAATATAGAATATCAACAAATTTGGAAGCCCTGTATGAGCTTCATGCGGGGCGTCCTTTATCCATACAGAAAGGAGTGGTATTCTTGCGCCGTTACTTTGTATTTTTTACTTTGTTACTTGTTGGCATACTGGTATTTGGCTGCCAGCCGGTGCCGCGCGGCCAGATCCCGCAGCCAACATTTGAACTGGGCGAGGATATTATCATAGAAGGGGTGGACGTTTCCCGCATGCAGGTGCAGGAAGCGGAGGAATCAGTCAGACGCCGGATGCAGGAAAAAATCAACCGCATGGCGTATGAGGTAACGCTTGCGGATGTTCCGGGCGCGAACACGGTCCGTATCGAAGCTTCGGAGTTGCCGATTATTACGAACGTGGAGGAAATGGTACGGGAAGCGGCGTATCTGCCGCAGCATAACAGGCTAAGAGAACAGCCGAGAACGCTGGATGTTTCGATTGCGCTGGATACGGAGGCCGTGCGGGAGCGCATGCAGGCAGTATGCGATTCCTTTTATGTAGCGCCAGTCGACGCCACCGTTACATTTGACCTCAATCGGGAAGGGTATTTTATATATACGTCCGAACACAGCGGGCGGGAGACCTACCCCGAGGAATTGGTCGGCTTACTTGCGCAGGCGGTGGAAACGGAGGAAGGCGCAAAGCTTACCCTCTCCCATACCGTGCTTGATCCAAAGTATACCGAAGCGCAGGCCCGCGACGAGCACCGGCTGATTTCCACATTCAGCACCTCCTACTCGAAGTCCCCGCTGAACGCCTCCGGGCGGGTGCACAATATTACGAAGGCGGCTGGTATCATAAACGGCTACTTGCTCAAACCCGGGGAAGAGTTTGACACCAACGGCATACTCGGCCCGCGCAACAAAGCGAACGGCTGGAGGACCGCGCCCGGTATCCGGGAAGGGCGATATGAGCAGGAATACGGCGGCGGCGTCTGCCAGGTGAGCACCACGCTGTTTAACGCCGTGCTGCTTGGAGATCTTAGCGTAACCGAACGTACGCCGCACAGCTGGCCTTCGCACTATGTGGATATCGGCCGCGACGCCACAATCAGCACGGGCGGCCCGAACTTCAAATTTGAAAACAATACGGGATATGACCTGTATGTGATTGCGGAGACCACAAGCAAAAAGAAGCTGACGGTTTCCCTTTACGGGAAGCCGCTCTACGACGATAGGGTATTGAAAATCAGCTCCAAGCGGGTGGCCACGCTCGCGTCGCTTGGCGAGGAAATATTGCTGGATGAAAGCCTGCCCGCCAATACCAGGGACGTCTACCGCGAGGCGCGCAGAGGCAAGAAGTCCGAGACTTATAAGGAATATTACGACCTTGCAGGCAACCTCATAGAACGCCAGCTTGTCTATGAGGATACGTACCGCTCCATAAAGGGGCTTGTGTATATTTCCGCCGACCTCTATTACGGGGTACCCGAAGAGCCGGAGGCGACCGAGGTTGTCTTGCCCGAATAACGCGTAATTTCGTTATGCCCGCTGCCGGGAGTGATAGCCATACGGGCAAAATTTGTTCTTCCATTTTGCATGGAATTTCATTTCAATGGGTGAGAGATACCCGATAGGAATGGCAAACACGCAAAGAGGATGGGACGGATGAAATACAAGGCGCTCTTTTTGGACATCGACGATACCCTGGTGGGCAACGACAAACGGATCAGCGATAAGAATTTAGAAGCAATACAGCGCGCGCAGGCGAACGGCATATTTGTTACCATCGCGACAGGGCGGGGATACCTTGGCTCAACCGGCATATGGCAAAAGCTGAACATCCGCGGCCCCGTCATCGTGTACGGCGGGGCGCGCGTGATGGATACCAGGACCGATGAAGAGGTGTTTAGCGCGCCCATAGACCCGGCGCTTATCCGGGAGGCCCTGGAGTGCGCAGAGGAATGGGGCCTGCATGGCCAGATCTACCAGGATGACACGGTAATATTCGCCAAAGAGAACGGATTTACCGAAAGTTATACCTCGTTTCTGCGGCTGCCCTATGTCGTGGATCCGGATATTATGAAAAAAGAATGGCACAATGTACCCAAGGTGCTGGTATATGCCGAGCCGGGCGAACAGGAACGCGAAATGAATGCACGCTTTCATCGGCATTTTCAAAACCGGCTGGAGGTGGCGTCCTCCAAACCCGGGTTTATTGAGCTGAACCGGTTCGGCATGAACAAGGGGACGGCCATGCTGCGCACGGCGGAACTCTTGGGGCTTACCCAGGCTGAAACCGTGGCCGTGGGCGACAATACGCTGGACCTTCAGATGATACAGATGGCGGGCCTGGGCGTGTGTGTGGAAAACGGCCAGCAGGTCGTAAAGGATGTCGCTTCGCTTATTGCTCCCGCCTGCGAGGCAGACGGCGTCGCCTGGGTCATAGACCACGTCCTTTTGCAGTAACACAAAGGAGAGGGTACTGTGCAGAGCACGACAATATCAGTGGAGGAATTTGCGAATTCCATTGGGCTGGACATCAAAAATGAAGGCCGCGGGCATATGGTCATTTCCGAAAGTGAAATCAACCGGCCCGGCCTGCAATTGACCGGCTATTTTCAGCACTTCGCGTATGACCGCGTACAGCTCATAGGCAACGCGGAAACCTACTACCTTATGCAGCTTTCCAAGGAGGAAATGCAGAACCGCGTCGGGATACTGATGCAGTACGACATCCCCTGCGTGG
This sequence comes from Bacillota bacterium, assembly GCA_023409435.1. Lineage (GTDB taxonomy): Bacteria > Bacillota > Clostridia > Christensenellales > CAG-138 > JAEYLA01. The sequence goes on from JAEYHP010000024.1 coordinate 27,415, forward strand.
TGTTCGCGCGCGATCATGAGCCGCCCGAAGCATTCATGCGGGAGGCGCGGGCGCGGCAGATTCCAATCTTTTCAAGCCCCAGGCCGACCACCAAGGTCAGCCATTCCATTACGAATTTGCTGGACCGTCTGCTTGCGCCCAGCATCACAAGACACGGCGTATTGCTGGACGTATACGGCGTGGGCGTGATGCTCATAGGCGAAAGCGGCATGGGCAAAAGCGAAACGGCGCTTGAAATGGTCAAGCGCGGGCATCGCCTTGTGGCGGATGATGTGCTGGAGATAAGAAGAGTGGCGGACAACCGGCTTTCGGGCACGGCTCCGGCGCTGACAAGGTATCTGTTGGAAATTCGCGGCATCGGCATTATAGACGTGCGGTACATGTACGGCGTTGGGGCCGTGATACAGGAAAAGTCCATAGACATCGTTATGGAAATGGAAATGTGGGAGGATGGCAAGGCATACGACCGGCTGGGCCTTGACGACCAGACCATCTCGATATTGGATGTGGAATTGCCTCATATCCTCATGCCCGTCCGGCCGGGACGGAACCTTGCCATCATCGTGGAGGTGGCGGCGCGCAATTACCGGCTCAAAAAGCTCGGTTATGACGCGGCCAAGGAATTCGACAAACGCTGGATGGAAGAATTGGAAAACGCATAGGGGGTATCAATATGCTGCAGGTGGGTTTTGACATTGGCGGTACCAATATCGCGGCCGGAGCTGTAGATGACGACATGCGCATTGTCGCCCGGCGCAGCATCAAGTTTCCCACAGGCAAACCATATGCATATACGGTTGGCCTGATGAAAGACCTTGTGGAGGAGCTTGCGGGCGAACTCCATATGTCAAGTGGGGAGTTCCGGTCCATCGGCATCGTGGTGCCGGGCAGCATCGATCCCGCCTGCGAGCGCGTGCTGCACGCGTATAATCTGCAGTTCCATGACGTTCCATTGAAAAAGGCCATGCAGGAACATTACCCGGATATCCCGGTGTATCTTGCAAACGACGCGAACGGCGCAGCGCTTGCCGAGCTCCACGGCGGGGCGTTCCGCGGCTGCAAAACCGCCGTGCTTCTTACGCTGGGTACCGGCATAGGCGGCGGGCTTATTTTGGGCGGCAAGATGTTTAACGGCGGTCTGGGACACGGGGTGGAGCTTGGGCATATGGTGCTTGTGCACGGCGGCCCGGTTTGCACCTGCGGCATACACGGCTGCATCGAATCGGTCTGTACCTCAACCTGGCTTATTCAGCAGGGGCGGCGCAGCGTGATCGATTATCCGAACGCGCTGATCTGCACGTCGGTCGAAGGCGATCTCTCTAAAGTCACCGCCAAGCTTGTCATCGACAGCGCGAAGGCGGGGGACGCCATCGCGGTGGATATATTTGAGCGCTATGTGGACCAGTTGGGTTCCGCCATTACCTCCTGCATCAATCTTTTAGATCCCGAGGTGATCGCTTTAGGCGGCGGCGTCAGCCACGCAGGGGACTTCCTGTTTGAGCCCGTCCGCAAAAACGTACGCAAAAAGTGCTTCTTTGAGGAGATCGGCAAAATCGTGCCCGCGCAATTAGGGAATGACGCCGGCATCGTGGGCGCCGCCATGCTCGCGCGCAACGAAGAATAATATGAAAACCATAGGGTTGATCGGCGGCATCAGTTGGGAGTCCTCCGCGCACTATTATCAGATCATCAACAGGGAAGTACAGCGGCGCTTGGGGGGAGTGAGTTCCTGTAAGTGCCTGATATATTCCGTGGATTTCGCGGAGATCGAAGCCTTGCAGCGGGCGGGGGATTGGGAAACCCTGGCGCAGATCATGGCCGACGCGGGCAGACGATTGAAGAGCGGAGGAGCGGATCTTTTATTAATTTGCGCCAACACCATGCATAAGGTGGCGGATGCGGTGGAGATCGCCGCCGGACTTCCGGTACTCCATATCGCGGACATTGTGGCGGCGCAAATGAAAAAGAGCGGTTTCAATACCGCGGGACTCCTTGGCACGCGCTACACCATGGAAGGCGACTTCTACTCGGGCAGGCTGAAAGAGATGCATGGTATTGCAACCATCGTTCCGGATGAGGTGGACCGTCAGGCGGTGCATGACATCATATTCAAAGAGCTCGTTATAGGGCAGATCAATCCTTCTTCCAAGGTGCGGCTGTTGGCTATTATTCAAAAATTGGGCCGCATGGGCGCGGAAGGCGTCATACTGGGCTGCACGGAACTGCCTATGCTGGTTGGGCAAGAGGATTATGAAATACCAATTTATGATACGACTTATCTGCATGCCATGGCAGGAGTAGACTACGCGCTGCAATAAGGATGGCTATTCCAAACTCTGAATAAAGCGGCCTCATCAGCATAGCAGGGCGCTCTGTCGCCCTGCTAACGAAGGAATTGAGAGGCGACTATATAAATAGGTCCGATTTGACGACATGTGCGTCAGATCGGACACCTTGCGTCCGGGGTGCTGATCAGCCCCGGACAGAAAAACGCGGGGAAGTGACGAAGTCACTTCCCCGAAAATAAACAGGGGCTGCATAGCAGCCCCTGTTTCGAATAATTCCGTCCGGTAGCCGTTTCCCGTTCGGTTGCCCTACCCGCCCGGGTCCCGGTTATGAAGTACAAAGTAGTTCGTTTGCGTCTTATTTAAGGAGGAAGAACAGTCAATGAAGAATACTGTTGTTTTCCGGACGGAAAGA
>JAEYHP010000055.1 GCA_023409435.1 Bacillota bacterium
CCCTTAGGCGGCGGAGGCTTGGCCGCGGGCGTCGCCATTGCGGCGAAGCACTTGGACCCCAGTGTGCGTGTGATCGGCGTGGAGGCCAAGAACGCCGCCTCCATGCGCGCCTCTGTGGACGCCGGGCGCATTGTCACGTTAGCTTCCTCCAATACCATAGCGGACGGCATCGCGGTGAAAACCCCCGGGGACGTCACCTACCCGCTGTGCCGGGAGTATCTTTATGACATCGTAACGGTGGATGAGGACGATATTGCCCGCGCGATCCTCTATCTCCTTGAAAAATGCAAGATCGTCAGCGAAGGCGCGGGTGCCGCGGGCGTCGCCGCAATGCTGGCGGGCAAGGTGCAGACGCTGCCGGACCGCCCCACCGTGGCGCTGCTTTCCGGCGGCAATATTGACGTTACCATGGTCGCCCGCATCATAGACAAGGGACTCATCCGCACCGGGCGCAAGACGCTTATCCGCACCACCATTTCGGATAAGCCCGGGCAGTTGGTGAAGCTCCTTTCCATCATCGCCACCACGGGCGCGAACATCGTCGCCATCCAGCACGACCGCATGGCGGCCGACATGAACGTGACCGAAAGCGCCGTAGAGCTTGAGCTTGAAACCCGGGACAGGCGGCATGTGTTTGAAATTTTGAGCACATTGGAGGATGCAGGTTATAAGTTAACCTGATGTATTTCAAAGCTGCTCTAATAGATTGGCAAATGTATAGGATGTAGGCCCAAGAAAGAGCAGTCCGGCTCCACACAATAGGAGCCGGACTGCTCAATCATTTAAAATTTATTAGCCCTCGATTATGCTCAAACCTTCCGCAGTTTTCTTCTCGCCTCATCAACTATTTGGTACATCCATATGTACATATCCTCCGGTTTCAGTGACAATAGGACATCTTGGTTCAAAATAATTCTGTTCCCTATTTTCTTGAAGATTGAATGAATCGGCTCATAATTGAGAGATTCCAAGCTCTCAACAGACAGCCACTCGTCTATTGTATATTCGCTCTTGGCAATTAACTTCTTTAGCGATTCGTAACTGCATTTTTGAACAAAGTTTAATTCACTATAGAAATCTGACATTTCACAAAGTTTATAATTGATGCTGCTCCAAAAGCTATCTATACATTGCTGCCTATTAATGAGGCTTCGAACGGAATAATCACCTGTGCTCATTATACCCATTAGTACCGCGTCCCAATTATTGGGTTTCCACAATAGACTTTTGCTCATATGAATGAGCCATTTATCATGAGGGATGTATTCTTTATTTGCAATAAACAGTGCGCTTAATAATGGTTTAATTGCATTGTTTAGAACGTAGTGCCCTTGCAACGCATCTTGCCTGTGTATCCAAATATCTCCGGCTAATCTGTAGTGCCAGTATGCGTCCCATAGTAAACTGCTGGCGCTTGAGATTTCGACAGGTCTTGAAAGTTTTTGCTTTATAAAGTCTGCTATTCTGCTTTCTGGATCGTAAAGAATAGACGCATAGGACAAATCCCATAATGCGATGGAATCAAAATCTCTTTGAGCTTCTTGTTCGAAATTAACTAATTTTATATCATATAAATAGCTGTCGATCATTGTGATACCGAGTGCAAATGGACAGATGCCATCTTTATATTCTAAGAATTGTTTTTCCCATACATATATGATTATATCAATCTCTGAAAGGTGGTCACTGTAGCCTCTTGATAAACCACCATCTAAAATAATACCAACCACACCATTTAAGCCAATAAATTTATGAAGTGATTTATGAAGAGCTTTTAATGATTCCTGTAAAGTATTTTCGCTACTCAGATTGACATATGGTCTTTTCATAGCTGCCTCCATAGTAAATGAAATTGTGTATTGGAAGCAATTTATCAGTGTCGCGCCGGTAGTTGCAGTTTAATTAAATTACTCGATATAAGTAGTCCACTTTCCGCACTTATTACACAAATATATCGCGAAGTCTAAAATATCATCAGCTACATCTAAATCTAAAGTAAAAATTTCTTTGTCCTTTATGAAGCCTATATTTTTTCGCCAAACGCTGAAGCTTTCCGCTTCACAATTTGGGCATTCAGAATCGCACTTTCCGACATACTGAAAATCATCGACTGTTATTCCGTTATCTTGTAAAAGTTTAACAACCGCTTCTTCGTAGCCGGTATCTGAAAAGTCTATTAAATCTTCCAACTTCAAAAATTCACTCATAAAAGCTCCTGTTGTTTTTGAATTAATCTGTCTGCGCGTTATATAAATAATCAGCAGTTCCAATACCCGTATATCGATATATGGTTAAGATTACCCGTGATACCCCATCTCACCCAAGATCCGCGCAAGTGTCTGGAAGCGCTCGCCCAGCAGCTCGCCGTCCTTGGCCAGGGCGCTATAGAGCAACTCAATATCCTCATCGATATGCTCGTTGTCCGTGCAGACGGATACCGTCATGGCGTCCCCCTGCAGGCCGATGCGGTCGATCTGCGGGTGCTCCGGGTCGTAGAGCTTCTTGTAGCGGTAGCTTTCTTCCCGGAAATACTGCGCGCCGCGCGCCACCAGTATGGCAAGGTCCAGCACGCGGTGCAGCGGCAGTTCCTCGCTCTGGCGGGACCATTTTTCGCCGGTGTAGCGCCACACCTTGGCGGAAGCGTCCACCCGCCCGCGGTCGTTCCACTGCGCAAGACCAAGGGATAGCCCTTTTGCCTCGGAGGAATAGGCCGTGCGTCCGTCTACGTTTTCATAATTCTCGCTCACAATCACAGGCTTATGCTTGAGCTGTGTCGGTATTTTCATAAAGATGCCCCTTCTTCTATTTAGTAAATTACTAATTTAGTATTAATATAGAGGAAGCATGCCTGATTGTCAATAAAAACTCCGGAGATCCTTTCTTTGGCTATACAAAGTTTTGCTTCTGCGGATCGGTTGGTATAATGGTTGTAACAATGACGCCGGTCAGGGGGAATATAAATGAGAATTAAGATGAGAACCGTCGTGATCGACTGCAAAGACGCGCACCTGACATCCGATTTTTATGCTAGGCTCCTGAATTGGGAAAAAACAGCGATTGAGCCGGATTGGGTTCTGATGCGCGATCCTCTTGGCGGCACCGGACTGTCATTCCAAACGGAGCCGCGGTATTGCCGCCCTGTCTGGCCGGAAGAGCCGGGAGAACAGCAGAAGATGCTGCATATTGATTTTTTGGTGGATCATTTAGAAGAGGCGGTCGCTCATGCGGTAGCGTGCGGCGCGGTAAAAGCGCCCGTTCAGTATCTGGATGGCGTTGTCGTATTGTTCGATCCTGACGGCCACCCCTTCTGTTTCTTTACCGATCCGAATTACCGGTGGTAGTCGCCCAGGTCTTAAAAGTATCACATAAAGAAGCGCCCGGCAAAGCCGGGCGCTGCAGTTTTTGTGTACGTATCCCTACCGTGCGGTGGGCGTATCCGGCAATATGGTTTCGATCCGCAGAAGCTCTTCGTCCGTAAAGGAAAGGTTATTAAGCGCGCCCAGGTTTTCCAACAGCTGCGAGAGCCTGCTTGCCCCCACGCATACGGAGGTGATCGCGGGGTTATTGAGCACCCAGGCGAGCGCCATCTGCGCCAGCGTCTGCCCGCGTTCTCGTGCGATTGCATCAAGCCGCTTGCTTAAGTCCACCTGTGCCGTCGCCGCTTCCGGCGTCAAAAACACGCTCGGTCCGCCTGCGCGGGAATCGGCGGGGATCCCTTCAAAGTAGCGTGACGTCAATACGCCTTTTGCAAGCGGGCTGAAGGCGATGGCACCCACGCCCTTTTCCAGCAGCGCCTGCTGCGGGCCGTGCTCGAATTCGCGCGCAAGCATGGAGTAGCGCGGCTGGCTAACTAAAAGCCGCACGCCCATGCTTTGCAGCATATCGTACGCCTTTCTCGTCTGTTCCGCGGAATAATTGGAAATGCCCACGTAAAGCGCTTTGCCGAAGCGCACGGCGTGGGCCAACGCCTCCATGCTTTCCTCCAGCGGCGTTTCCGGGTCGGGGCGGTGGTGGTAGAAGATATCCACATATTCCAGCTGCAGACGCTTTAGGCTCTGGTCCAAACTCGAAAGCAGATACTTCTTGGAGCCCCAGTCCCCGTACGGGCCCGGCCACATATGGTAGCCCGCCTTGGTGGAAATGATCAGCTCGTCCCGGTGGGAATGAAGCGCATCCTTGAGCGCGCGGCCCAGCGTTTCCTCCGCGGAGCCCGGCGGCGGGCCGTAATTGTTCGCCGCGTCAAAGTGCGTGATACCGTGGTCGAACGCGCCGCAGAGGATGTCCCTGCAGTCTTCGTAGCTTGCCGCTCCGCCGAAATTGTGCCAGATGCCCAGAGAAACGGCAGGCAGCTTCAGCCCGCTGTTCCCCGTGCGGCGGTAAAGCATGGCGTCGTATCGATGTTCGTTTGCGCGGTAATCCATATTCGACCCTCCCGTATTGCTGCGTTGCAGTGGCTGCCTTTTTCTGGCTATCTCATCAATAAAACTATGCGCTTTCAACTATCTCAATCACGGTAAACGGAACAACGTCCCCATTCACATCATATAGGGCGACGGAATCGACGTTTACAGGAATAACAGCGGCGAAAGGCTTTGTTGGGTCAATATCAATCCGCGTAACATGAATGCCGTTATCAAGCGAAATTTCTGCTACTCTGCTTTTATTCATCGAAATGATCGCAGAACCATTGGTACCATATGCGAACCCGTGGACCCCATCCATTATGCTGTCGCCTGAACCGATAGTACTGCTGGCTGAACCGCCGGATCGAAAGAAATAGCCAAATGAAAAGCCCTCCCGGTTGACATAGATCGAATAAACATAATCGTCGAGCATTTCATTGTAAAAAAGCATGGCGCCAAGCCTGTCATTGGTTGCAATTGATACCGCCCATGCACGGTCAATTTTTTGGTTTCTCCTTGCATCCTGCTCGATATTGCGGGCAGGCACTCCAAGAACACCGGAAGATAAAACAATCACAAACAGAGCCGCAATGCAGATGACGACAAAGAAGATGATTTTCTTTTTCTTTTCCATCATATCCACTCTGCTTTCAAATTTATAGTTCTACAGCGAATACAGCAGCGCCACGGCGTTGGCGCGGATGCATTCCCCGCGCCCTTCCGGGCCTGCGCCCTCGGTGGTTGTGGCCTTGAGGCCGATACGGTCGGGCGGAAGCTTCAGGGCAGCCGCCAAAAGCTCGCGCATCGCGGGAAAGTGCGGCGTCAGCCTGGGGCGCTCGGCCACAACCGTGACGTCCACGTTTCGCACGCCATAACCCGCGGCGTGCAGGCGGTCGGATACGCGCATCAGCAGCGTCAGGCTGGAAATGCCTTTATATTTCGGGTCGCTGTCCGGGAACTGCACACCGATATCCCCCATGCCCGCAGCGCCCAGGAGCGCGTCCATCAGCGCATGGGTCAGTACGTCTGCATCGGAATGGCCCAGCAGGCCCTTTTCAAACGGAATCTCCACGCCGCCCAATACGAGCGTGCGGTTTTCCACTAAGAGATGCACATCCTCTCCGCAGCCCACCCGCAGGCCCGCCTGCGCGCCAAGGCCTGCGGCGGCGGCGCACAGGTGCTCCTCCAGCCATACAAGGTCCTCGGGCGCGGTCAGCTTGCGGTTGTCTATGGAGCCGTTCACAAAATGCACGGCATGTCCGGCATGGGCATAGAGGGTGCTGTCGTCGGTGGCCGGGAACCCTTCCTCCCGCGCTTTTTCGTAGGCGGAGAGTATAGACGCGTGGTCGAACGCTTGTGGCGTCTGTGTATGCAGCAGTTCTTCGCGGGGGAGCGCATGGACTGTCCCCACTTCTCCCGGCTGCACATGCAGCACGGTGTCTCGTACGGGGATGGCGGCGACGCCGCTCCCGTACAGCCGTACGCTGTCGATGCACTCATGGATCAGACCCGGCCGCGCAAGGCAGCGCGCCGCGTCATGGATCACGGCGATGCCCGGCTGAGTGCTGAGCAGGCCCTGGTACACCGAATCCTGTCTCGTCGCCCCGCCGCTACAGACCGTCACGGGGACGCCCGCCCGCTGGGAAAGAGACTCCGCATGCGCGCGCGTCGCGTCGTTTACGACTATGACAATGCGGTTTACCCCGCCCTTTACCAGCGCCTCCAGACTCATGTCCATGGGCGTCTTGCCGTTGGGCAGGCGGTAAAGCAGCTTGTGGAAGCCCATGCGCTGGGAGTCGCCCGCGCACAGCAGGATACCCGTAATATTCCGGTTCCTCATTGGGCCTCCTCCAGTACGGTATACATATCGGAAGCATCCGCTTTGAGCGCGTGCTCCTGTATGGAGTTGACGCGTACGCTAAGGGTTTTGCCGCCCAGGCGCAGGGAGAGTATGTCCCCCGCCTTGACTTCCGCGGAAGGCTTCGCCTCCTTGCCATTGATCTGCACGCGGCCCAGGGAAGCAGCCTCGTTGGCGACCGTCCGCCGCTTAATGAGCCGCGAGACCTTCAGGTATTTATCCAATCTCATTGAAAGACCTCTCTTGGTTTTGAATGAAGTTACAGGCTGTTGTAATTGTTGCATTGTGACTAAAAACATCGTTCAGGGGCTTTGCCCCTGAAACTTCCACAGTTCGCAATGGTCGCGCTGCGTCGCGGCAAACTGCATCCTTGCGCTCCCTTGCTTACTGGGCTTACGCCGCGCTGTATCTGCCACAGGCAACGCACGGCTCCGCCCCACCCAAGGGATACATCCCTTGGGAATCCCCTCTTCGCAAACGCCGATATGGCGTTTGCGGAATGGGTTCTTAGGGGCTTCTCCGCAGGGAAGCGGGTTCGTTGGCCTTCGGCGGGATACGCCTCGGCACTAGGCCTGCGGGCCGTCGCCGAAGGGCAGAGACCGATCCGGTGAATCGGTTTCAGAACCCCGGGTACCTCGCTTACAGGCCCTAAGCGGGTGTTTGGGAGCCAAAGCTGAGCGCCGCCAGTGGCGGAGCAAGCGAAGCGGCGGCTCAGTGCGCAAGGGAGTGCAAGCCCGTTGAGATTGCACGACCATTGCAAACTGTGGGTCCGTCAGGCAGAGCCCTCAACGTACCTGTTTATGCGGCGTCCGCCGCATCGGCCGAAGCTGACGGCGCGAGATGAGCGTCAAACCATTCCGAAAGCTCGGCGTTTGCCGCCTGCTCAAACGCGCTGATGAGCTCCGCCTTGGTGGCGACGCCATAGGCGTTATTTTCTATATAAGCGCGCAGGCCGTTAAAAAACGCCTCGTCGCCGATTTTCTCTCTCAGAGCCGCAAACAAGGCGGCGCCCCGCCAATAGGCGGAATTCACATACGCATCCTCGGTGGCATAAGAGGAAAGCGAGCCGTCTATCCGGCTGCCCAGGGCTGCGCGCTCCACCAGGTACCGGCTGTTTAATGCGCCGTATGCAGCCGTGTTCCCCGTCCGCTCAAAATAGACAAGGCTTAGGTAGCTTGTCAGTGCTTCGTCAAGCCAAGGCGCGTTAAACTGGTCCGAGCCGATGATGCCGTAGAACCATTGGTGAATGACTTCGTGCGCGATGGTCAGCTCCAGTTCCAGCTCCCGCCCCGGCAGGTAGAGTTCCCGCTGCACCATCAGAAGGTTTGGGTACTCCATGCCCGCGTAGGCGATATCCGCCTGGGCCACGGTCAGGGTGGAATACGGGTAATTGCCCAGTATGGGAGAAAGCGTTTCGAGCACCTTTTTCACGATGGCGGCGCCCCGCGTAGCGCTTCCGTCGCTCAGCGCGTAGGAGTAGATGGTAACGTCGCCCCGCGTTTCTTTGGCCTGCTGCATGGAAAGGCCCAGCATGCATGCAAAATCGCGCACGTCTTTTGCGGCGACATAGCTTGTGGTTAACGTGCCGTTTTTCTCCGTGCCGGTAATTGCCCCGGTGGAAGCCAGCGAATACTCCGCGGGATAGGTGAGCGCCACACGGTAATCCGCAACCTCGCTGTAATAGGGGTCGCCGATGGGCGCGTAGGTGTCCGTCACCCAGCCGCCATCCTGGTAGACGGCGAGTATGGGCAGGAAATTGCCCAGCTGGTACCCAAGCTCTGTGCGGCCAAAGCGGCCGTTTCGTTCGGGCACATCCACAACAAATTCTATGGAAACCTCCGCTTTTTCCCCGGGTAAGAGTTCCTTTACAAAGGGCACCGTCAAAAGCATGCCGTCATCGGATACCTTGAAATACGCAAGCTCCCCGTTCAGGCTGACAGAGGAAACGATGACGTCTCCCTTATTAAAACCATCTTTGTAGCTGTTGGAAGCCTCGTTGTTGCCCGGTGCGGAAGCATTCTGGTATGCGTTGGGATGCAGATGGAAGGGAAGCTCAAAAAGCGTATCTCCCGTCACGTTCTCATACTCCATGCGCAGCATGGCATATAGCCTGTCGTGCGAAGGCCGCAATTCTATCGCCAGCGCATAGCTTGTATTGGGCACGCTCAATGGCCTGCCCGCCCCCGCAGGTACTGCTTCGCCCGGTACGGGCGTGGCGGAAGGCGCGGGCGTAGCCGGAAAGGCCGGGGTGGGGGCCGCTTGCATGGGGGAAGGCGAAACCGGGGCCGCGGTTGGGGAAGGGGCAGGCGTGCCTGTTTCTTTGCCGCTTGCCGGCAGCGTGAGAACGCCCGTCAGGAACAGGGCTGCAATAAGGGCGGCCATGCCAAGCACAATAAACAGCCAGACAGGCTTATTCTGCGTATACCTTCTGCCGCCGAACCTGGGCAAGCCAACCCCTCCCTTATTTATATTGGTATGTGTTCAGCCCGTACTGCGCAATGAGTGTCTGCAGCGTGCCGTCCTCTTCCATGTCCCGTATCACTTCGCTTGCCACCATGGCAAACGCGGAGCTGTCCGTATAGGAGGCCGCCACATACCCCACCGAGCCGATCGGCGTTTCGTGCAGGGACAGCCCCTCTTCCAAAAGCCGTGGCAACTGCGCGCCGCAGGCCGCTATAAACGAGATCTTTCCCGCCTTGAGCGCTCCGACAAGGTCCGGATAGGAGGCATAGTAGATCCCCTGCAGGGAGTTATCCTGCTTTTGGGAGAACGCCTTCCAGGCGCTTTCCGCGGCGCTTCCCTGTATCATACCGAGCAAGCCCGCGGATAACGAAGCCCGCTCATCCCCCTTGCGGCAAATGAGCCGCACGCTGTCCTCATAATAGGGGGTGGAGTAGGCGTAATCCGTATCGCTCGTGTCCCAGATCTGCGCAAACGCCAGGTCGATTTCGCCGCTGGTCAGCTTGGGCTGCGCCGTGTAGGCGGTAACGGATGTAAGCTCCAGCGACACTTCGGGCGGCAGCTCCGGGAAAATACGGCGCGCCACCTCCCGCGCTATGGCGACCTCCAGGCCATCCTCGTTTTCCGAAAAGCCGGGCATATCCGTGCGCACGCCCACGCGAATTACGCCCAGGCGCTGGGCGCGTAAAAGCTCTGGCGTGTTTAAGAGCTGGCTTGCGGGGCGCAGCAAAACAAGCAGCAGCACCACGATGACGACGGGCGCCGCCACAAGGAGAAGGCGCAACCTGTTTTGCATAAGACCGGCCATATAGCGGACGCGCCGCCTGTTACGCCGCTTTTGCATTCTACTCTCCCGCCATCCGTTTCATGCCGCTGATAACGTCCGCGGGACGATCAGCGGATTTTCCTGTAGGTTAAAAGTGCGTATACGCACTCCAACTCATCAACAAGCCCTTTACCGTCATCCTGAGCGAAGCGAAGGATCTTGAAGCGCCTATATTGAGGGTTTATAGCGAGAATCAGATTCTCGCCTCCGGCTCAGAATGACAAACGAATGGTTACGGTCTGAGTCGCAAAACACACTTTTTAGGCAAATCCGACGCACTGCCAAGCCAGTCGCTCTTAAAATTGGAAACAACAGCTTAAACGCCGACCCTGGATGCGTCAGAAGTATTGTATCCCATTTGCTTACGTCTGGCAAATGGTGAAAACACAATATTCATGGTACGTTCACAGTTCCCGCCCGCCCTCTTATGTTGCAATGACACGTCAAACGTTGTAGAATGAAGTAGTTATACGATATAATAGCGAAGCGTGTGCCGATCCATATATACGGGTGCATGCCGGGAGGTTTTCGCCGTGGCTCTGGCTCTGCAAATGAAGAAGTTTATCAATTCCGAACATGCCGGGGATTATGCGTCCATCGTGCTGCCGGGTTTTCCGGATAAAAGCGGCGCGGCAACGCCGGAAGAAGCAAAGGTCCATTATCTGGAGGCGGGCGTCGGGGAGCCGCTGCTGCTGCTGCATACCGTAGGGCAAAGCCTGTATACCTGGCGCAACGTGTTTAACTCCCTTTCCGAGCATTACCGGGTTATCGCAATCGATCTTATCGGCCACGGCTATTCCGGCCGCCCCGTGCAGTTTGACTATACCATCGCCGAGCATGCCGATGCGCTTCGCATGTTCATGGATGCGAAAGGCATTGAAAGCGCTCATATCGTCGGTTTCTCCATGGGGGCCCTGTATGCGCTGGATTTTATAGCGAAAAATCCGGACCGTGTGGGCAAAGTTGTTCTGCTTTCGCCCGGCGGGATTACGCCGGAAATGCCGCTTGCGGTGCGCATGCTGCAAAGCCCGCTGTTCGGCGGCCTTGCGTGCAGGCTCTATAACCGCAGGACAGTGGAAAGAATGCTTTCGGAGTGCTTTTTTGATCTCACCAACCTGACCGAAGAGGTGCTCGATTCGTACTACGCCACAGTCGCCGACCCCTATTCCAGAAAAGCTATCCAGCTTTCCGTTCTTAACTTCGATGAGCAGGAAGTGGAAAAATCGCTTCGCAACGTGACCGCTCCCGTGTTGATACTCTGGGGCGGAGAGGACAAATGGCACAACCCCAACAGCAGCGAACTGTACCACGCCATACTGGAGAACGCGCAGTCCTCCGTCATCCGCAATGCGGGGCACTTGCTGCATGAGGAAAAGGCGCAGCGGTTTGTGGATGCCATAATGGAATACATACCCGCGCCGGTGGATTTATAAAAGCATAAGTCAGGGTATACTCCTTCCTGGGCGCATTGGGTAGTAAAACCTGGCGCAAAGGAGGAAAGGTATGGAGAATCTCCTTACTACAATACGGGATAATTGGATTGCGTACGCATGGGATGCGTTCGGCATCCTGCTGATATGGGTCGTGGCGACGGTACTATCAAAGACCGTTTCCAGAATCATTACGGCCTCACAGCGCAAGCGGGCATCAAAGCTTGCACCGGAACGCCAAAGGAAGGCGGAAACTGCCGCCACCATAACCAAAAGCCTGAGCCGGTATGCCATATTCTTTCTTGCCATCGCGGCTACCATCGGCCAGCTTGGGCTGACTTCCGCCATGAGTTCGCTGCTTGCGGCGGCGGGGGTCGGCGGTATCGCACTCGGCATCGGCGCGCAGAGCTTCATCAAGGATGTCGTTGCGGGCCTTTTTTTGATTTTTGAGGATCAAATGTCCGTGGGGGATTATATCACCGCCGCGGACGTCACCGGCACCGTGGAGGAAATCACATTAAGAACCACCGTGGTGCGCGGGTTCCGGGGGGAGATCAACGTTATACCCAACGGCAGCATCGGAGTATTGACCAACTTCTCCCGCGCGGATTACCTGGCCATGGTGGATGTGGCAATCGACCGGGAGGCGGATATCGCCCGCGCGGAACGCTGCATGCGGGAAGAGGCCGAGGCCTACGCCAAACAGAGCGATACCGCGCTTGACGCGCCGCAGGTCCTGGGCGTTACGGCGATCGGCGGCGAAGGCGTCACCATGCGCATGATATTGCGCGTCAAGCCCATGGCCCAGTGGTCTGCGGAACGCGCGCTCAACCGCCGCATCAAGGAGCGCTTTGAAAAGGAAGACATCCCGCTCGCCTATCAGCGGCTGGTCATCAAAAACGACATAAAGCAGAGCGCATCTTAAGCGCGGACATAGGCGGAGGAAGCCATGATCGAACAGTTTGAGCTACTCGATCGCGTACAGATGAAAAAGCCCCACGCCTGCGGCGGCAACGACTGGACGATCATACGCGTGGGCGCGGACGTGAAGATCAAATGCAATGTGTGCGGCCGTATCGTAATGATGGACCGCGTTGAGTTTATCAAGCGGAGCAAAAAATTGCTCCCGAAAGGACAACAGGCATGAACGCTCCGGCAATGAACCGCCGTGATTACAGGACGCTGCAGGCTGCGGCGGAAGAACTGCACAGCTCGGACCCTGAGTACAGGCGCGCCGTCAATTTGGATTTTCTGGTGTATGTGCTTTCGGTCGTATTGATCGCGCTGTCTTTACGCGCGTTTATCGGGGAGCCGGTGCGGGTGGACGGCCCCTCCATGCTGCCCACGCTGCAGGACACCGAGTATATGCTCGCGGAAAAGGTCTCCTACTACTTTCATCCGCCCGAACGCGGGGATATTGCCATCGTATTCTATCCCGGCTTTACGGTAAGCTGCGTCAAGCGGATTATCGGTCTCCCCGGCGAGCGCATCTCCATATACGACGGCAAGGTATATATCAACGGTGAGGAGCTTGACGAGAGCGAGTACTGGAACGATTATATCGAGGGCAATATGAAGGAACTCACCGTGCCCGAGAACACCGTGTTCGTCATGGGGGATAACCGCAACATCAGCGGGGACAGCCGCATGCGGGAAGTCGGCCCCATTCCCTTTGAAAAGGTGTTGGGCAAGGTCCGCATGGTGATGTGGCCGTTCGGATCGTTCCGCTCCATCACGCATGGCGTTTATTAATGGCGAGAACAAGGAGACTTTGATGAGCCCGCAGCATGTGAACGCGCGAACGCGCAGGGCCTTGCGCCAGGCAGCCGAGGAGCTGCACGCAAAGGATGCGCACTACCGCCGTACCATGAATGCGGACTTTGTTATATACCTTCTCATAGTCGTGCTTTTTGCGCTCTCCATACGGCTGTTTGTGGGCGAACCCGTGCTCATAGAAGGGAATTCCATGTATCCCACTCTGCACAATGGGGAGCGCATTGTGCTCGAAAAGCTTACGTACTACAGGCAGGAGCCCGCGCGGGGGGATATCGTCGTCTGCTTCTACCCCGGGCACGCGGTCAGCCGGGTCAAGCGTATCGTGGGCCTGCCGGGGGAACGCGTCGCCATCCGCAACGGAGCCGTGTATATTGACGGCGGGCAGCTCGATGAGCGCGCGTACTGGAACGATGAGGTCATCGGGGACATGGAGGAACGGCTTGTGCCGGAAGGCTCCGTGTTCGTCATGGGCGATAACCGCAACCACAGCACGGACAGCAGGGAGGTAAGCGTCGGCTTCATTCCCTATGAAAAGATACTTGGCCGCGCCGTCCTCGTTTTCTGGCCTCCGGATGCTGCCCGCACGGTTCGGCATATAACGCTTCCATGAGCGTTTTTGAGTCAAGGTAAGCACGCTTATGGTCATGCGGCTTACCGTATTTGATAAGGATTCCCGGTTTTTAGCGGCAAATTTCGCCGCAATGCGGCAGGAAAGGAGTACGCCATGCAGCTAAGCCGCACCGCGCACAAAAAAGCGGAATACGCCCGCCATAGTTTTCTTTCGTGGCTGTTTGTGCTCCTGGAGGTGGCCGCGGCGCTTGCCGTCGTGTTCCTGGTTGTGCTGTTTCCGGTGCGGGTGAGCGGCAGCTCTATGGCCCCCACGCTGCAGCAGGGGGAAATTTTATTGATCGACAGATTGACATTGTTTTTGCGTTCGCCCCTACGCGGCGACCTTGTGATATTCGAAAACCCGTCCACCGGGGAGGAGCTCATTAAGCGCGTAATCGCCCTGCCGGGTGAAACGGTGGAGATTGTGAACGGCGTCGTGTATATCGATGGCCGGATGCTCGACGAGGCCGCCTATTCCCCTTCCGCCGCCAAGGAGTTTGAACCTATCGTGGTGCCGGAGGACTCCGTATTCGTCCTGGGGGATGACCGTGCGGCAAGCCTCGACAGCCGCGATCCCGCTTTGGGGTGCGTCCCGCTGAACCTGCTCGACGGCAAAGTCCGCGTCCGCGTTTCCCCGCTGACCCGCGCCGCGCTCTTTGCATAGACTGGAAAAAAGCTGAAGGGCTACGTTGAGGGCTCTGCCTGACGGACCCGCAGTTTGCAATGGATGTGCAATTCCTAATGGGCTTGCACTCCCTTGCGCACTGAGCTTCCGCTTCGCTTGTTCCGCCACTGGCGGCGCTCAGCTTTGGCTCCCAAGCACCCGCTTAGGGCCGTAACGGCCCTAAGAACCCATTCTCGGAAACGTCCTAAATAGGACGTTTCCGATAGAGGGATTCCTAAGGGATGTGTCCCTTGGGTGGGGGTTCGGGGGCAAAGCCCCTGAAAAGTTTGAATACACATGAAACTGCGGTAGCACGCGCAAAAACGTGGTATACTAAACAAAGCTTTACTTTTAAACAGGAATTTTATGCCAGCGCCTGCATGGCTGAACCAGGAGGAACATATGCCAAAGCCCACATTTTATATCACCACCCCCATTTATTACCCCAGCGATAAGCTGCACATCGGCCATGCGTACAGCACTGTCGCCGCGGACGCTATCGCCCGCTACAAGCGCCAGACGGGCTACGACGTGTATTTTCTGACAGGCTCGGACGAGCACGGCCAGAAGATCGAACGCAAGGCTGCCCAGAATGGCGTAACGCCCAAGGAATATGTGGATAAGATCGTGGCGTCGTTCCAGGCGCTGTGGAAGCTACTTGATATCTCCAACGACGGTTTTATCCGCACCACGGACGATTACCACGAAAAAAGCGTGCAGAAGATGTTTAAGAAGCTCTACGAGCAGGGCGATATCTACAAATCCGCCTATACCGGGCATTACTGCACGCCGTGCGAAAGCTTCTGGCTGGAGCGGCAATTGAACGAAGGCCGCTGCCCGGATTGCGGTGGCCCCGTGGAAATGGTGGAAGAGGAAAGCTACTTCTTCCGCATGAGCAAGTATGCGGACCGGCTCATCGAGCATATTAAGTCCCACCCCGAGTTCATACAACCGCCCTCGCGTACCAACGAGATGCTGCAGAATTTCCTGCTGCCCGGCCTTGAGGATCTGTGCGTAAGCCGCACCAGCTTCAAGTGGGGCATTCCCGTGGACTTTGACGAAAAGCACGTCGTATACGTATGGTTGGACGCGCTTTCCAATTACATCACAAAGCTCGGCTTTTATTCGGAGGACGACAGCCTCTACAAAAAATACTGGCCCTGCGACGTGCACCTTGTCGGCAAGGAGAGCGTGCGCTTCCATACCATTATATGGCCCATCATGCTCATGGCATTAGGCGAACCACTGCCCAAGCAGGTGTTCGGCCACGGCTGGCTGGTATTAGACGGCGGCAAGATGAGTAAGTCTAAAGGCAACGTCGTGGACCCCGTGAAGCTGTGCGACCGCTACGGCGTGGACGCCTTACGCTACTTCCTGCTGCGCGAGGTACCCTTCGGGTCGGACGGCGTGTTCTCCAACGAGGCGCTGATCAACCGCATCAACAGCGATCTTGCGAACGATCTCGGAAACCTTCTTTCCCGCACCGTCGCCATGATCGGCAAATACTTTGATGAAGTCGTGCCCGCGCCTACGGCTCCCATACCGGAGCAGGACGACGCGCTCATCGCCATGGCGCAGGCCTTGCCTGCCGCCGTGGACGCGCAGATGAAGGACCTGAAGCTGCCCGAAGCGTTGGCGGAACTCTGGAAGCTCGTTTCGGCCAGCAACAAATATATCGACGTGACCGCCCCCTGGGTGCTCGCCAAGGACGAGGCGCACAAGGCGCGCCTGGGCACGGTGCTTTACAATCTCGCCGAAAGCCTCCGCTATATCGCGGTGCTCGTACAGCCTTTCCTGACCGGAACGCCCAAGGAAATGTTCAAACAGCTGGGCGTCGCGGGGGAGGAACTGACTTCCATGGACAGCCTGAAGAAATTCGGCGCGTTAAAGCCCGGTACGCGTGTGCAAAAGGGTGAGGCGCTGTTCCCGCGCATCGACGTCAAGAAGGAGCTTGCGGAGCTGGAAACGGAGACCCTAGCCGCTCAGGCCGCAGCTGCTGCAAAGAACGTGGCCGCCGCAAAGCCGGAAGCCGCAAAGGTTGAGGCCGCGCCTGCCGCGCCCGCAGAAAGCAAGCATGCGGACGAAGACCCGCTGCCCGAGATCGACTACGCGGATTTTGCTAAGCTGGATTTGCGCCTGGCGAAAGTCCTTGCCTGCGAGGAAATCAAGCACAGCAAGAAGCTTCTTAAGCTTACCCTCAAAGTAGGCGAGGAAGAACGCACGGTGGTTTCCGGCATCAAGACCTGGTATCAGACTGACGACCTTGTGGGCAAGACGGTGGTGCTGGTCGCAAACCTCAAACCCATCGTCCTTGCAGGCGTCGAAAGCCGCGGCATGATACTCTGCGCTTCCGATCAGGAAGACGTCAACCTTTCCGCGCTGACCACGATGGCGGAGATGGCTGATGGTTTGAAAGTAAGATAATCTTCTCTTCTTTCCACGAAAGAAGAGAAGCAGAAGAAAGCGTAACATTTGTCCAAGTGATGTAAGTCACTTGGACAAAATTTTAGACAATATATAGGTTTTTCTTTTGCAGCTTTTCTTTTTGCAAAAAGAAAAGCGCGTACCCAATTACGAAAGAGGCATGCCATGCGCTTATTTGACACCCACGCCCATCTGCTGGATGAGCGGTTTGACGAAGATCGGGAGGCTATTATGGCGTCCCTGCCCGAAAAAAACATTGCGTACATGCTGGAGGCGTGCACACAGGTGCCGGACGCGGAGAAGACGCTCGCGTTTGCACATAAATACCCGTTTGTTGTGGCTGCGCTCGGCACGCACCCGCATGAGGCGGCGGGCATGGCGGATGCGCATCTGGCGCTGCTTGAAACGCTGCTCAGCGATGAAAAGGCTGTCGCCGCAGGCGAGATCGGCTTAGACTACCATTACGATTTCTCCCCGCGCGACGTACAGAAGAAATGGTTTTCAGAGCAGTTGACGCTTGCCCGCGCAAAGAAACTGCCCGCCGTACTGCATGTTCGCGAAGCCGACGGCGACGCGCTTAGTTTGCTGCGCGCGCAGAAGGACGGGCTGACGGGCGTCATGCACTGCTTTTCGGGCAGCTATGAAACGGCGAAAGCCTGCCTCGATCTGGGTCTCTATATCGCGTTCGGCGGTGCGCTGACGTTTCAGAACGCAAAAAGGGCGCTTGAGATCGCAGCGAAGCTGCCCATGGACCGGCTTTTGATCGAGACCGACTGTCCCTACATGACGCCCGTGCCCTTCCGGGGTAAACGTAACGACCCCTCGCTTGTGCGGCTCGTATGCGAAAAGCTGGCGGAACTCAGGCAGATGGATGTGGAAGAGGTCGCGGAACTCACGCTGCAAAACGGGCTGCGGTTGTTCCAAATGGCCTGAATGCGGCGCCGGGCCTGGCAAACGGATGGATCGAGGGAATATTAAGTGGAGCAATATTACGTAAAGGAACTGAAAATAGAAGAACTGAAGGCGGGCCTGCTGTCCCGTTTTGACCGTTACCAGAAGGTCAAACGGGTTTGGTACAATGTGGCCGGAACCTGGGTGCTCAAAGACGACCCGTTTGTGGAGCAATGGAGCGATGAAAAGAAGGATGAAATTGTTCTTACGGAGATGGCCGAATGTGTGAATTCCAGCGGGGCAGTTTGGGGTGTGTTCAATCCGAACAGCGAGGTGATCGGGTTCGCGATCCTCTCCGCAGAGCCGCTTGGGAGCGGGAGGCAGTATTTGAAACTGGCACAGTTGCATATCTCCTATGGGCATCGGGGCGGGGGGATCGGAAAGAAGCTGTTTTTAGCCTGCGCACATAAGGCAAAGGAGATGGGGGCGTCAAAGCTTTATATTTCCGGGCATTCTTCGGAGGAAAGCCAGGGTTTCTATAAAGCCGTGGGCTGCGTGGACGTTGAGGAACCGGATCAACATTCAGTTGATTTGGAGCCGTATGACAGGCAATTGGAATATTGCTTATAGCCTTATTTGAAAGCAGATCAATAAGAAAACAAAAGCGGAGGAATTTCCTCCGCTTTTGCATTTGAGTCTGTTGCTAGCCGATCTTAATGCCGAGAATCTTCGGCGCTTCCCCGGACCCGGACAAACCGCGGGTACCTACCACCAGGTAATCCCCAAACACGGCGGGCGTGCTTTCGATGCGGGAGCCCATGTCGATCTCGTTGAGTACTTCGCCGGTACGCGCGTCGAACATCCGCATCATGCCGTTGCGGTCGCTCTGGAGCACATAGGCGTTTTCGTTCGCATCATAGATGACGACAGGCGAGCTCCAGAAATCGCGGTATTGCTCATAGCGCCATACTTCCTCGCCCGTCTCCTTGTTGTAGGCGACGAGCCTTCCGCCGTTGCCGGTCTTCGTTTCCCCGTTTTCCGTATAGGTCACGGGTACGAGCGTGGCATTGTAAATCACGAGGTTGCTAATGTTGCCATGGCCCACGTGCGGGGTTGTGAGCGTTCCGCCGTTGCTGGAGGTATTGCCATAGCGCGCCTCCCATTCTTTTTCCCATATGATTTTCCCGGTGCGCCCGTCTATCTTGCGGTGGTAGCTCTTGCCCCCGCCCGCGGCTTTCGCGCCGGGCTGCTTATCCACTTCGTTGGCGGTGTAGAGGTAGAACGTCTGGTTCGCGACGTCCTCTTCAATGACGATTGAGGTATCGCTGTCGTCCGTGACGTCCACCACGTACTGGAGTTTGAACGTGTTGAGGTCCAGGCATTGGAGCCTCCCGCCGTTGTCGGTAAAGAACGCATAGTTGTGGAACACGGCCACGGAGTTTTCAATGCCCGGCCAGCGCTTGTCGCTTTCATCCGCAAAGCCGTAGCCGTCGCCCTTGTAGCGGTACTTCTGCCGCGGGCCGGGGTTGACGGAAACGGTGCCCGCGGCGGGGTCAAAGTTGGAGTTAAGCTTAAATGTGTTGAATACGCCGTTCTCGCCGGGGACGATGATGGTATCCGTCGCGGCGTTCACAAGGGGGCTTGAGTCATACGCCTGCCAGCCGCGGTAGGAGAACGGGTCCTTGCCGCCAAACTTCCAGACAACCTTGTTCTGTATGAGGTCGATGATGCGGAACCATGCGCCGGTAGCGCCGTCCTCGGAGCTTGTGATGCCCTGGCCGGTATACAGCAGGGGATAGCCGCGCGGGTCAAGAGAGGCCGTGCCCTTGGTGACTACGCCGATGTTGATCGGGTCGCGCGTGGGTTCGCCGCTTTCCAGCTCCAGAAAATAGATGTGGCCGTCCATTGTGCAGTAGATGACTTCCACAAAATTGTCCTTGTTCTTGAACTCGTCATACACGCCTAAGACTTTGCGGGTCTCTTCCGGCCACTGCACGATTAAAGGCATGCCCGTCCAGCCGGTACCCGTCCAGGTGCCCATGGAGGTGTTGAGCGAGCCGATCTCCTTTTCCCACACGCGGGTGAGCGAGTTTTCCGCTACCGTCTGTGTGCCGTAGGTGAATGTATTGCGGTAATTGCTGCCGCCGAACGTGATGAGGCCGGGCAGCGCGGTATAGGCTTTGTCGTCCCCGAAACGCATGTCCTCCCCGCGGTCAAACGTATCGGTCTCCTGCTCGTTGATCATCAGGCTTGTCTCAAAACCGAAGTTACTTGGGTTCGCTTCCGCCACCGGCTCTATGGAAAGGTCGGGTGCAAGCGTGGGTATCGGCGTGGGCGTGGGCGACGCTTCGGGCAGCGTTTCCCCGGGGGACGGCGCAGGCGTGGTGATGGGGAGTACGCCGTCAAGCGGGCCTTCCCCGTCGCCGCTTAAAAGCTGAATGCCAACGAGCACGATCGCGACGATGGCGCAGATCATGATAACAAACAACAAAAACCGTCTCCAGTTCACGGTACGGCTGCGGCGGAGCTGCCGCCCTCTGCGGCTTCTTCTCATGTGCAATTCCTCCTTATGGCGCGGATAATATGGAAGATCGTCCCATTGTTATCCGTTGTCTGCGTTCTTATAATACCGTATCAGCGCCTGTGTGCCAAGGTCCTGAAATCCGCGCTCGCACAAATCCCCATACATGGCGGCGACAGTGGAGAGCATGGGCAGCATCAGTTCCGCGTCCCGCGCTTCTCCGAGCGCGATATTCATATCCTTGACAAAATGCTTGATATAGAAACCCGGCGCGTCATTTTTGTGCAGCATCTTTGGCCCGTTGTTCGCAAGCTGAAAGCTCGAGGCCGCACCCCCGCTGATGGCGCTTACAACAGCCTCGGCATTAAGCCCGACCGCTTTCACATAGGAAATAGCCTCGCTTACGCCTGCGACCGCGCCCGCCACGGCAATTTGGTTCGCCATTTTGGTATGCTGCCCTGCGCCTGCCCCGCCGATGCGGGAAACGGCCTTACCCATGCAATTGAAAAGCGGCAGCGCTCGCCCATACGCTTCTTCGTCCCCGCCCGCCATAATGGCAAGCGTGGCATTCTTGGCGCCGATATCCCCGCCGGAAACGGGCGCGTCGAGCGCCGACAGCCCGCGCTGCTTCGCTTCTTCATAGATGCGCTTTGCGAGCCTGGGGCTGCTGGTGGTCATATCGATCAGCACCGTACCGGGTTTTGCCGCAGAAAACAACCCTTTTGCGCCGAAATACGTTTCCTCCACATCATGGGGGTAGCCAACCATGGTGATTGCGAATTCGGCGTCCTTTACGCAGTCTGCCGGGGTATCTTTCCAGACCGCGCCTTTGTTCAGTAGCGTCTGCGCTTTTTCGCGGGTGCGGTTATACACAAAGAGCGCATGCCCCGCGTCCAACAGGTGGCCCGCCATGGCTGCGCCCATAATGCCCGTACCGATAAAAGCGATTGCGGACATAAGAATTCCTCCTTGCCTATATTGGAAGACGTTAATATCACAGGGAAATGTTTCCCTGAAATTTTGCTTTTGAAAAGGACGGCAGGCGCAGTATGCGCACCCGTCCTTTAGAGCTTAAAACGTGATTCGAGCAGGAATGCGGCGGGAGCATGCTCCCGCCGCATTATATTTTTTACCAGGGCCTCCGTGCGCAGACAAAGTGGCTCTTCCAGTAGGAGGTTGTGGCCGAGCGGCGCACCACCTTGCCGTTGGCAGAGGAAGCATCCACCATTTCGCCGTTGCCGATGTAGATGCCCACGTGGCCGACCTTAGTCTTTCCGTCATTGTAGAAGAATATCAGGTCGCCCTTTTTGAGATCACTGTAGCTTGTGATCTTCTGCCAGTCGCTCACGTTGGAGTAACCAGCCGCGTTGAGTCTTCTGCGGTTGGAGCCCGCTTCCTTGAGGCAGTAGTACACGAGACCGGAGCAGTCGAACGTGTTCGGCCCCTCGTTGCCGAGTATGTATTTGTCCCCCAGCTGCTTTTTGGCAGTTTCGATCATGACGTCGATATTCGCCTTGCGCCGCTCTTCCTTGGCCATGTTCGGGCTCTGCTTGGCGTCGTCGGAGTTGATCATATCGAACGTCTTTTGCCCAGCTTTGCCGTCCGCATGCAGGCCGTTTTCCTTCTGGAAGGCCTTGACGGCCTCTATGGTTTCCGTGCCGTAATAGCCCGTGGTCTTGGAAAGGTAGCCAAGCGCTTTCAACTGGCGCTGGAAGTTGTCCACATCCGTGCCGCTTGTGCCTTCGAGCAGCGTATATTTCTGTGCTTCGTCGGAATAGATGAGCGCCAATGTCTGCGCCCCTGCGTAGCCGTCCTGCTCCAAATCGTGCTGGCGCTGGAAGAGCTGTACGGCGTACTTGGTGGCGGGGCCAAAGTGCTGCGTGGGTTCGTCGATATCGAGGTACCCAAGGTGCATCAACCGGTTCTGCAGGTCGGTGACAGCTTCGCTGTCCGCAACGCCTTCATAAAGCGAAGGGTCGGGCGTGGGCGTGGGAACGGGAGTCGGTTCGGGGGTGGGTTCGGGCGTTGCCGCCGGAAGCTCCAGCACCATGCTTTGCGTATCCGCTCCCGTATTGACGGAATCGCTCGCAAGCACAATGGGCGCAGGCGTTGCCGCCGCGTTGGCGGAGGCGGTCTTGCCGGGCGAAGCGATCAGAAGTATCGCGCCTACGACCACGCCTGCCGTCACCACGCCCGCCGTCACGCGGCCCGCGGGCCGGAGCGCCGAAAGGGCGTTGCGTATGCGGAGTATCAGTAACGCAAGCATGCGCGCTGCACGGTACCGGGTGCGTTTCACTGGGTTCAGACGGATTTGTCTGCGTCGTCTGACAGCCATGCGTCCCTCCTTATATCAATCACGAATATTGCCTGTATTCCATATGGGTATTCCTGAAATCCATTCTATCCTTTTTTTCGACAAGAGGCAATTGCGCGGTGCATTTGTTTATGCCCTATTCATAATTTTAGCCCGTTTCCTCGCCCTGCGGGCGCTATTTGGGGGGCTACGGGCTTAAATGCACCTTTTTATGCAATAAGTGGGCATGACACCTTGACAAACAGCCCCAATCTTGCGCATACTATTTTAAGAAAAGCATACGGCGTGGATGGGAATACGCGCGACAAAGCTGCTTACAGCGAGCCGGGGAAGGTGCAAGCCCGGCGGCAGAATACGCGCCTGGCGCCCGGAGCCGATTGTTCGATTAAGGTGGGCGGCGTTTGCCGCCAAAAAGGGTGGAACCGCGAGCATTGCCTCGTCCCTTTACGGGATGTGGGCAATTTTTTATTTTCACTGAAAATGCCCTTTGGGCATCTTCAGTGAGATTTCTCAAGGTTGGAATGCCGCTCATGGCGGCATGTCCTTCCACCGATTTGACGCACATGTCGTCAAATCGGATTGGAAGTGAGCAGGGGATTGCGATCCCCCGCACCCCGTGGGAGGGCTTGCGCCATTCCCCTGCTGCCGGGACATCAGCGCCAAGCCTCCCTCTGACGAGGGAGGTGGCACGGCACAGCCATGCCGGAGGGAGAGAATTCCCCTCATCAGAGGGAGCCGAATAACTGCTGCTCAAGGCGGCAATCCGTAGCTGTGTTTTTAAAAACTATGAAATCAATCATACAGGAGGAACATATGGAAAAGACCATGGAAAAAATCGTGGCGCTGTGCAAGAACCGCGGGTTCATATTCCCCGGCTCCGAAATCTACGGGGGCTTAGCCAACGCGTGGGACTACGGCCCGCTGGGCGTGGAATTCAAAAACAACGTCAAGCGCGCCTGGTGGCGCAAGTTCGTGCAGGAAAGCCCCTACAACGTGGGCTTAGACGCGGCAATCTTAATGAATCCGCAGGTCTGGGTCGCATCCGGCCATGTGGGCGGCTTTTCCGATCCGCTGATGGACTGCAAGGCCTGCAAGGCCCGCTTCCGAGCGGATAAGCTCATTGAGGATTACGCGCACGAACATAGCCTCGATGTCCACCCCGATGGCTGGAACAACGCGCAGATGGAAGAGTACATCCAGAAGCAGGGCATTTCCTGCCCCGAATGCGGCAAGGCGGAGTTTACCTCCATCCGTAAATTCAACCTCATGTTCAAGACGTTCCAGGGCGTAACGGAGGATAGCTCTTCTGAACTGTTCCTGCGTCCCGAGACCGCGCAGGGCATGTTCGTCAACTTCAAGAACGTGCAGCGCACCACCCGCAAGAAGATCCCCTTCGGCATCGCGCAGGTGGGCAAATCCTTCCGCAACGAAATCACGCCGGGCAACTTCACGTTCCGCACACGTGAGTTCGAGCAGATGGAGCTGGAGTTCTTCTGAGAACCCGGTACGGATTTGGAATGGTACGAGTATTGGAAGAGCTTCTGCAAGAACTGGCTGCTCGCTTTGGGTATGAAGCAGGAAAGCATGCGGCTTCGCGAGCATGAAAAGGAAGAGCTTTCCCACTACTCTAAGGGCACCACGGATATTGAGTTCCTCTTCCCGTTCGGCTGGGGCGAGCTTTGGGGCATTGCGGACCGTACGGATTTCGACTTAAAGCAGCACGCCAAGCACTCCGGAGAAAACATGGAGTACGTGGACCCGTTTGATAATCAGAAGAAGTACGTCCCCTACTGCGTGGAGCCCGCGTTGGGTGCGGACCGCGTGGCGCTTGCCTTCCTGTGCGACGCCTACGATGAGGAAACGCTTGAAGGTGGGGATGTTCGCACCGTGCTGCACCTCCACCCCGCGCTTGCGCCCTACAAGGTCGCTATCCTGCCGCTGCAGAAGAAGCTTGGCGAGAAAGCGCAGGAAGTCTACGCAAAGCTTGCGAAGCACTGCATGGTGGATTACGACGAAAGCGGCGCAATCGGCCGCAGGTACCGCAGGCAGGACGAAATCGGCACCCCCATGTGCGTTACCGTGGATTTTGACACGCTCGAAGACGATACCGTCACCGTGCGAGATAGAGATACGATGCAGCAGATCCGCCTGCCCATCTCCGAGCTTCCCTCTTACGTGATGGCGAAGACGGAGTTTTAAAGGGATCGCCTTGATACTTTTTCAGGGGCTTTGCCCCCGAATTCCCACCCAAGGGACATATCCCTTGGGAATCCCTTTTATCTGAAACGCTCCAAATAGAGCGTTTCAGTGGATGGGTTCTTAGGGCCGTTACGGCCCTAAGCGGGTGTTTGAGGGCAGAGCCCTCAACGTACCCCTTTGTTATACTCTGAGCGCCGGGGCTTTGCTCCGGCGCTGTTTTTTTACAGCGGAATGCATAATCCGGCGCGATATTGCATAGTATATAAGTTTACAGTAACGTACATTACGATGCGGTTTTTCGGCGTAATTTTAAAGATGTTGGACTTTCCTGAAGTACGGTCCCGCGTTTCATGCGGTGTCTGGTACATTACAAATAAACAAGAGCAATTCCTCTTTTTTCTTCATAAAAAGAGGTAGTATAAAAAAGATCGGAGGGATGGATATGACTTGGGCGTCGGGTATTATCGCCATACTCGCAGGGCTTGTGATGTGTTTTTACGGCTACCGCCTGTTTCGCGTATGGCTTGCGGTTACGGGCTTTATCGGCGGCGCTTATTTGGGGGATTACCTGGGCAAGGCGTATTTTGAAGGTGCGATCTGGCCGGTGGTGCTCGCCATCGCCGTAGGTCTGCTGTTTGCGCTGCTTGCGTACGCACTCTACCGCCTGGGCGTGGTTTTGACGGGCGCAATCTTGGGCGCGGCGCTTGTGAATATGCTGATGTTTACATCCACCGGGATTGAGGCGGGCTGGCCGCTTGCCGTGGGCGCAATATTGGGCGCGATATTGGCCGGTGTATTCATAAAGCCCTACATCATCATAGGCAGTTCCTTAAACGGCGCGTATTTCACCGTGCTTGGCGCATACTCCCTTATCCTGATGAGGGATATGACGCAGGAAAACCTGTTTGGGCAAAGCCTGCCGTGGTACGTGCTTTTAGCAGCGCTTGTGCTGGCGTTCTTTGGCATCATCGCACAGTTTGGTCTCAATAAGGGACGCGAGATTGGGGACATGGTAAAGAAAAAGCCGCCTTCGGGCGAATAGAAAACGTAGGCCCCATTAAGGGCCCCGCGCAGTATTGCGCGGGGCCTGCTTGTTTTTACACCGCCACCGCTTCCCCCGCGCCCAGCAGAACCACGTAGCGTTCAAGCACCGGAAGGCCGGAAAGCGTCTCAAGCGCCTCAGAATAAAGCGAAAGCTGGCCTGTGTGCTTCTTTGCCGCGTCAACCGGCGTTTCATGAGGGAGCAAAGCGTCGGTCTTATAATCCAGCAGCACCCA
The DNA here is from genome assembly GCA_023409435.1 of Bacillota bacterium. Taxonomy (GTDB): domain Bacteria; phylum Bacillota; class Clostridia; order Christensenellales; family CAG-138; genus JAEYLA01. The sequence continues at coordinate 25,653 of JAEYHP010000055.1, forward strand.
TCCGCCATCTTCCAGAAAACAGCAGTCGATCACGCCCTGTAGCAGCACCTGCTCGCCCGTGCCCTCCAAGGGCAGCCGTTCCACGTCCACGCTGGCGGCGAACTCCAGTTCTCGCTCCACTTTGGAGGAGGAGCGCAGCCGCAGCCCCAGCGGGCTTTTCAAAAACGCGGCAATATCCCGCGCGTCCACGGCCTGCGCCTGTTGCTGGGATAATAGGCCCAGATCCACCATGCGGGCGATTTCATCCTGTACAAAAGAAGTCGCGTCCCCCGCGGGGATGCGGGAAAGGGAAATCTCCTTGAGTATGGCATGCGCGTACGTGCCGCGCTGTGCGCCCGTAATGCGCGCGGTTTTCCGCGCGAATGCGGGCGCTTCCCGCAAGGAAACGGGGTGCGCGTGCATCAGCTCGCTCACGCTGCGCTTGGTGGGGATATTGGCTGCTGCCATGTGCGGGTATGCCCAATCAAACCGCTCGCGGATAACGGCAAACAGCCGCGCTTGCTCTTCCTGCTCCGGCTGCGGTGCTTGCTGCCGCGGCGCGCTAAAGCCGGATACGGCTGCCCGCGTGGTGAACCGCACAGGCAGCGCTTCTGTCTGCATGGCCACGGGCAGCAGCCAGGATAAAGCGTTTTTCGCTTTCGTGCAGTAAGCGGGGGTCAGCTCCGTCGCCTGCAACTCCTGCGCCGTTTCCCATGCGTTTTTCATGCTGCCGATGAGTACCAGACGGTTTTTCGCCCGCGTCATGCCCACGTAGAGGATGCGCATTTCCTCGGCAAGCTGTTCGCGTAAGAGCCGGTTGGTGATGGCCTGCCGAAAAAGCGTGTCCCGCCGCACATGCCCTACGCGCACACGCAGCCCTAAACCCAAGTTGGGTTCCGCCACCAGATCGTCCTGCGCGGTGTGGCGGTTAAAATCCTTACCCAGACCCGCGCAGAATACCACGGGAAACTCTAAGCCCTTGGAGCCGTGCATGGAAAGCACGCGCACCACGTCTGCGGCGCCCGCCTGCGCGCAGCCCAGGGTAGCCGTGGCCGCCGCCTTGTCCATGTACTGCAAAAAGCTCCAAAGGTCCAAAGGGAAACCTGCGTCCGCGTACGCCCGGGCGCGCCCAATCAGCGCGTCCAAATTCGCCTGGCGCTCCTTGCCGTTTGGCAGCGCGCCCACGCAATCGTAATACCCCGTTTCGTCCATCAGCCAGGCGATCAGCTCCGGCAGCGGCACAAGCAGCGATTCTTTTTTATACTTCGTGAGTAGAAGAATCACCTGAAGCACGTGTGCGCCAAGCGGCGTATCATACTGGCTGCACATTGTCAGCCGGTCGATCCACGCCTCGGCGCCATAGTCGGTACGCAGCGTAATCAGTTCTTCAATCGTAAAATGGAACACGGGCGAACGCAGCACGCTGAGCATGGGGATATCCTGCCGCCGGTTGTCGATCACGCGCAGCAGGTTTAAAAACACCTGCACCTCTATGGCGTCAAAATATCCGCCCGTCAGGTGCACATACGCGGGGAAACCCATTTTTGCGAGCGTCTGCGCCCACGCTTCCGCCGCCCTGCGCTGCGCCCGCATCAGTATGGCAAAGTCGGAATATTTTAATGGCCGCGTTCCTCCGTCTTTATCCGGGCAGCGGGCAGTTTCCATCAGCTCTCGGATGCGCCGCGCCGCGAGCATGGCCTCGGCTTCGACGTCGTTGGCGATATACGCTTCCTCTTCCTCGCTTGTGCTTTCCTGCCGGTCTTCCTGTTCCGCATCGTCCGCGGGAACGGGTTCTTCCTCCGGCTTGTCCTCTGCTTCCTCCGGGCCCACGCTTGCGTCTCCACGTTCTATGACATGGCACTCCACACCCGCAAGCCCGCTGTTTTCCGGCATCTCCTCCGGGCATTTGAGCGCCGCGGTGTCGTCATAGTCTAGTTCTGCGACCTCTTCGGCCATGATGCGGGAGAACAGAGCGTTCACGGCGTTTATTATCGGGCGCTCGCTTCTGAAATTCGTATTGAGGTGGATCTGCCTGCCCGGCGCATCCGTTTCGCCCGTATAGGTGCTGAGTTTTTCTAAAAACAACCCCGGGTCGGCCTGACGGAAGCGGTAAATGGACTGTTTGACGTCCCCCACAAGGAACACATTGTCCTCGCGGCGTACAGCCTCGATTAAACATTCCTGTATGCGGCTGCTGTCCTGGTACTCGTCTACGAAGATGTACCGGAAGCGGTTCCGGAGCGCGTTGCGGGTTTCTTCCTCCTCTAAAGCATGCAGCGCCAGGTGCTCCATGTCCGAGAAATCCACCACGCCGTGCCCGCGCTTTAATTCCGCGTACCGCGCGTCCACATCCCGCACAAACGCGCACAGCGCCCCGACCTGCGGCGCGATGGCGTTGAAAAACTCGGCTTCTTCTTCCAGAGACCGCGCAAGCAAATCCTGCTGCCGTTTGATCTCTTTTCTGGCTCTGTCCCGGAGCGCGGCGACCCGTTCTTTTAATTCCGGCTCCACGTCCCCGCGCGGCCACGCAAAGCGGCCGAAGGAGACGGACAATAGCTGTGCCCGGTACTGCGGCAGCGACTGTATTTTGCCTAAAAACAACGCGCCGACCTGCGCGAGCTCCATGTCAAGAAGCGAGCGGGTGGCCGCATACTCCGCCGGGGTCAGCTCCCGCGCGCGGCGCAGATTGTCATACTGGTTCCGCGCTTCGGCCCGCAAATCTTTACACAGCGCAAACAGCGCGGGGTGCTCCATAAATTCCGCGCCGGTGAGCGAATACTGCGTTTCCGCATGGGCAAGCCATTCCCATGGATCGGGCTGGGCCATCAAAAAGCGGTGGAGCTTGAGCGTGTGGGAAAATACGTTTTCCTCCCCGCCCGCCCCGTGCAACAGGGCGATAAACGCGGCATCCTCTGCCTCATACCGCTTTGCCGCCGTTTCCTCCAGCGCCTGCTGGAGCAGCATGGAGGACTGCACCTCGTCCGCCGGGCGGAAGCCGGGGTCCAACCCCAGCCGGTGGAAATTGCGCCTTAAAATATACAAACAAAACTTGTGCAGCGTGGAAATGTTGGCGCGGCCCACGGAAAGCGCCTCGCGCCGCAAGCGGGAGGCCGCTTCGGGGTCAATTTCATCTAATGCCGATTTATACAGGCGCGCTGAAATGCGGCGCTTCATTTCTTCCGTGGCGGCTTCCGTGAACGTCACCACCAGGAACTGGTCGATATCCGTGCCCGCGCAAACAAGCCGGGCAATCCGCTCGGTCAGTACGGCAGTCTTTCCACTGCCCGCGGCTGCGCTGACCAGAAGATTGACGTTTTCGACTTGTATGGCGTCCTGCTGCGCTTTTGTCCATGGCATGGGCTGTCCTCCTAGGCGGGGATTGGCTATAAAATAAAAAATGGGATCCAAGGGCCGTTACGGCCCTTGGCGGGGGATTGGGGGCGGAACCCCCAACGTTTCTTAGAAGAGTTCGGGCAGAGCTCGCATCGTACCTGCTATTCCTGTTCCTGTGTTGTAAGCTGATCAAAGAACTCCTGCTTGCTGCGCTTCTTCAAGTCCCGCACGCGGCAGTTTGGAAGCCGCGCATCGAAACGGCAGACGCTTTTATAGTCGCAATATGCGCAGGCGGTACTCTTGCCCATTTTAACGGGGGCGGCGGCGACACGGCCGGAAATGAGCTCCGCGGCGATCTCGCCGGTGCGTTTTACGGCAAAGGATAGGAGCTTTTGCATCTCGTCCGCGCTCAACAGCCGCGCGTGCTCCTTGATACTTGAATCTTTCTTGCGCTGCAAACCGTCCACCACTTCGGAAGCACCGGAAAGATCGCGCTCCGTGACGGAAAGGATTTGATCATCCCGCTGGAGCACGCCGATCAAACGCATTTTCTTTTGCAGCTTGTCTTCCCCGCCTTCGTCGGCGACGGGGTCCAGCACCGGCTGGTAGAACGCACCCGCGGGGGAGGCGTTTTCGGCTTTTATTGCGGCGGCAAGGTAGACGGGCAGTTGCAGCTTGAGGCCGTCGGCGATGCCTTCGTAGGATAAGCTGCGGTTGCCGGTCTTATAATCCACCACGCGGATCAGGCGCTCGCCGTTTTTTTCTGCGGCGTCCACGCGGTCGATTGCGCCGGAAAGCAACAGCTCTCCGCCGTCTGGAAGTGGTACCGTTACAGGCGGCAGCTCCTCGTCCGGTCCAAAGCGCAGTTCCAGTCCCACGGGCCGGAAGTCACCTTTTTTGAAGCTTTCGCACAGCGCCCAGGCGGTCTCCCGGACGGCGGCGATATAAAAGGAGGATAGCGCACGGGCGCGCGGGGTAGCAATCAGCATGCCGTCCTGGTAGCGGGCAAGGCAATCGGGCAGGATTCCATTCAGCAGCGCCTCGCAGTCCTCCCGCGCGATAATTGTCCAATCATAGCGGCGCTGGGCTTCCCGCACGAATGCTTCGAGCGCCATATGCGAAAAACTGCCGATATCGGATTTTTTTTCTTTGTATTCTTTGCGCGGCAAGGCTTTGAGCCCGTACTGTGCAAAGTGCTGGAACGGGCAGGTGCGGAAGGTTTCCAAGCGGCTCACCGTGCTGAACACGCGTTTTCCGTAAAGCTTGCGGGCAAGCGGCGCGCCGAAGGAAGGCGGCACGGTGGGCTCTTTTGCAAATGCCTCCGCCTGGGAAAGCCGCGCGGCGTATGTGCTATCCTGCGCAAAGTAGCCGCGCAGCGCGGCATCCAGCGGGTTCGAAGAGCTCAAGTTTTGCAGCAATTGCAAAAATCCGCTTTGCGGGCTCTGCGGCAGCGTTTTTATTGCGGTGGATTGCTCTATACAATTTGGGAACAGCTCGCGGATACGGTCGATCAGGCTGGCGGGCAGCAGCTCGCGCTTTCCGTCGGAATAGGAAAACCCGAACCACAGCCGCTCGCTGGCGCGCGAAAGCGCGCGATAAATCGAAAGTCTGTCCAGCTGCGCGCGGTACGCGGTGCTGCCCCAGGGGGCAAGGCCCATGCCTGAAAGCGCATTGAGTTCGTTGTCGTCTATAATCTCTTCGTCCATGCGCGGGGCGGGTAAGAGGCCTTCGTTGCAGCCGAGCAGAAACAGCGCCCGCACCTCGCGGCTTCGGGTGCGATTGAGGTCGCCGAATAGCACTTGGTCTGCCGTGGCGGGGATGATACCCACCTGGTAGGCCGAAAGCGCCTCGGTCAGGACCTCAATGTATTCCTGTTTGCCCATGTCGGCTTCGCCCAGTATGGCATAAAGCTGCTCAAAAAGCTGTATCAGCACGTCCCAGACCTGCGCGTGCTCTTCCATCAGCGCAAAGCGGTTCTCTTGACGAAGCTGGTCCACGCTTTCCAAAAGCCGCTGTTCCACATGCAGGTCCCTAAGATAGTCATAGAGCGCCTGCGTCTTTTCGCCCGCGGTCTTGCCCGTCATACCGGTCCTTAACCGGAGAAGCGGTTCAACGAGCGCAATTCGCGCGCGCTCCGCGGCTTCCTCCTCCGGTGGGAAGGAAGTCTCAAATATCTTACCGCCCAGCAGGCCGCGCCGGAGCACATAGTTTTCAAACGCCTCGGCGTCGCCAAGCGTGACGCCCGCGAGATTGGTCTTTAAAATGCGCAGCAGTTCCGCGCGGGGAAGCCCATTTGTTGCACGGGCGGCGGAGAGCATCAGTTCCACGCTGGGGTGGCCCTGCATGCTGCGGCGCGCGTCCATAAACAGCGGGATGTTCCTTCTTGCGAACGCGCGCGTCACAAGGTCCGCGTAGGCGTTCAAGTCGGAGGCGATCACGGCCATGTCCCGGTAGCGGATGCCGGAACGGGCGGAAGCGATCACAGCGTCCGCCAGCGCCTCTACCTCGCTTGCGCGGTCTACCGCGCCCAAAAGCGAAACAGCTTCGATTTTCCCTTCATACGGGTGCGGGGTATAGACATATAGGAATTCCTCCAGCCGCACAAGCTCCGGATGCCGGCTCCCGTGGTAGTTGGGAAGCTCCACGGTTTTTACGCTGCAGCCTATGGAATAGGCAAGCGCGCTTAGACGTTCATAGGCGGCGCGTTCGGGCGCAAACAGCGAAGCGTCCGGCGCACCTTCCTTCGGGTCCAGACACAGCGTGAAGGTGAGCGAATGCGCGGCGAGCATCAGGGACTGTAAAATTTCATACAGCTGCTCGGTCAAAAGCTCAAACCCGTCGATATATACGTCCGCACCCCGCAGCATGGAGGAAGGGATGCGGTCGATCATCGCGCGCTTCGAGCCCTCGCTGTCGAGATAATGCTCGTCCAAGTATTCCTGTGTGGTACGGTAGAGGATTGCGATATCATGGAGTTTGCCGGAAAGCGCGTCGACCGCGGGGAGTTGTTCCGCGGCTTCCTGCAGCATGTCCGGCGTAATGAGAAACTGGCGGCATTTTGTAAACAGCGCGTCCATATGCGCGGCAAAGCCCGCGCGCCGCGCCACGGCGGAAAACACGGTAAGGTTGGAATATTCCCTGTGCACCGCGCGGCGCACGATCATCCGCCGCCCTTGGGCGCTCAAATGTTCCCGCGCGTCGGCCGCGGCGATGCGCTCTGTCAGACGTTCAAAGCTCAATACCTGTATGCCCAATAGACCGCCCAGATCTGTCGCCAGCGCGCGCTCCGTTTCAAACGTGAACTGCTCGGGCACAAGCAATATGGCGCGCTTTAACTGCTGCCTGAGCGCCGAAAGCTCCTGCTTGATAAAATAGGTCTTCCCCGAGCCTGCCCGGCCCAGCAAAAAGCGGACTTGTGCGGGCATACTTCCTCCTTAAAGAGCGCCCAGCGCGGCCTTGTGCAGCGGCGTATATACCATGCGCCCGTCCTCGTTCCTGCTTTCAAACAGCACCAAGCGGTTGGCTGTGAATGCAACGCCTTCCTTCGCGTCCGCTAAGATGTTTCCGAGCGCCTCCGCATCCTCTATGTCGGGCAGGGTGCGCGCAAGCGTGATATGCGGCGTCAGGCGCTTGTGCCCGCCGGAAAGCGGAAACCCGCGCGCCGAAAGCTCCGCGGTGAGCGTTTCGTGCAGCCGATATAGTTCCGGCAAGTCGCCCGAAAGCGAAACATAGCCCGTGCGGCTGTTGCCGTGCACAAAGCTGCCGTAGGAGGAAAGGCGCAGCAAGAACGGGCGGATGCCGCGCACCGCCTCATCGCACGCAGCGGCGGCCCCGGTCAAATCGTTGCTCTCCCCTATAAAATGCAGCGTCAGGTGAAAATTCTCCCTGGGCACATAACGTCCCCCATTCGCAATAGAGCGCAGCCGGTTCTGCGCGAGCATAAGCGCTCTTGCTACATCAGGCGGAACGGGGATGGCGATAAACAAACGCATGATTGAACCTCCATAAAGCGGGTAACTATATTATAGCACAAGATAAGGGCAGATTCCGGAAGCAGGAAACAGAGATTTGACTTGACAAAATGCCCGTATTGTGTTAAAAAATCTAGTGAGTGAGAACGCTCAAATAGTAACCGGCAGAGAGGAGTGATTGCCGTGAAGATCAAGAACATCAACAACCCCAAGCGCTTTTTTGAGGTCCTCAATCAGTGCCATGGACGCGTAGAACTGATTACTTCCGAAGGCGACAGGCTCAACTTAAAGAGCACACTGTGCCAGTATATCGCGCTTACGCAGATGTTCAAGGACGCCCGCATCGACGATGTGGAGCTGATCGTCTCCGAACCCGAAGATTTCGCCAAGCTCTTGGAGTTCCTGGTACGCGGTTAAGGGTCGGACACAAAAGCGTCGGCTGACGCCGACAATTTTATTTTTGTAAAAGTTTTGCGGAGAGGTTCCTCTCCGCTTTGTTTTATCTGAAATGGCAAATAAGTGGGCAAACGGCCCGCATCCGCGGAGGCATATGCGGTATTTTGTGGTGGATGCGTTTTCGGAAAATTTATTCAGGAGGAATTCCGCGGGCGTATGCGTGCTGGATGCGCCCATATCCGCGGAGCTGATGCAGCGGATCGCTGCGGAAAACAACCTATCTGAGACAGCGTTTGTGCTGCGGACGGAGGGTCATTACAGCTTAAGGTGGTTCACACCCAAGGCGGAAATCGATCTTTGCGGCCACGCGACGCTGGGGACAGCGTTTGTCATCCGGAACTTTGTGGATAAAAATGTTGAACAGATGCACTTTGCAACCAAAAGCGGCATGCTGCATGTGCAGGTACAGGGCGACAAATACGTGCTGGATTTTCCCGCCCGCATGCCCAGGCCGGTTCCCGTTGCCAAAGAGATGGCGGAGGCGATCAAAGCGGAACCCATGGAGGCCCACCTTTCGCGGGATTTGATGCTGGTATTGAAAAGCGAGGAGGAGGTAATGTCCCTCCAGCCGGATTTTGAAAAGCTATCTCTTTTGGAACCCGGCCTTGGCGTGATCGTAACCGCAAAAGGGAAGCAGCACGATTTTGTTTCGCGGTGCTTTTTCCCCAAGCTGGGCGTCCCGGAAGATCCTGTTACCGGCTCTGCCCACTGTAATTTGATTCCCTATTGGGCGGAACGTCTTGGCCGCCAAAATCTTGTGGCGGCGCAGCTTTCCGCACGCGGCGGCGTGCTCTATTGCGAACACAAAGGCGACCGCGTGGAGATAGGCGGCAAGGCGGCGCTGTGCCTGCAAGGCGAACTGATAATATGAGATGGCTATTGATTGAAAAAGGGGTGAACGGATGCAGATGGACCTCGACCGGTTGAAGGAAAGCTTTCGGAAAAGAAATATTGAAGTGATATTCTTTGAAACTCTGGATGCGGCTAAGTTCCATATCCTCAATACCGTTCCGGCAGAATGCACGGTTGGAATCGGGCATTCCGGCACGCTCCAGAATATGAATCTTACAAATGCCCTGCTGGAAAGGGGCAATACGGTCTATGATAAGGAGCTTGCGCATGATAGCGGCGAATGCAAGGCGTTAAAGAAAAAAGCGCTTCTTGCGGACTGGTACATTACAGGTTCCAATGCCGTATCCATGGATGGTAGGATTGTGAATGTGGACCACAGCGGCAACCGCGTGGCGGCAATTTCCTTTGGGCCGGATCACGTCATAATCGTTGTTGGCAAAAATAAGATCGCGCCCACCCTCGAGGAAGCAATCCAACGGGTAAAAAACATTGCCTGTCCGCTGAATGCGAAACGGGCAGGCTTTCATCCTCCGTGTGTCGCGTTAAACCGCTGCGTTGACTGTGTCTCAGAAGAAAGGGTATGCAACATCCTTTCCATTGTTGAAGGCCAGACGGACAGCAACAGAATAAAATTGCTTATCGTCGATGAAGAATGCGGGTTTTGATTACAGCTCTCGCAGCACGAGTTCCGTCTGCCCCTGATTGAGGCCGATTTCAAGCCGCAATACTTTTGGGTGGGCGCGGTAGGTTTTACGCACAAAATCCCTAAGCGCCGTGCCGCGCTGGTAGCCGTGGATGACGCGGATGCGGTACGTCGCGTTTGTGGCTTTTTTGAGCGCGCTGTCGATGCAGGCCTTTGCCTGTATTGTCGTCATGCCGTGGATGTCGAGTTCCGTGATTCCCGCCTGCAATATAAACCTCCGCCCGATGTCGTTCTTTTTCAGTATAAACGGGAAACATAGAGCGTGCATAGCCGCGGGCTGTATTTTCAAAAAGATTTGTTATATAATGCCCATAGAGCAAAATCATCCATTGATACAAGGAGGCATTTTATAGTATGGAAATCAACCGATATCTTGACTATGCCATATTGAAACCCGAAATGACCCAACAGGAAACGCGCGAGGCCATACGGCTGGGCCTGGAATATGATGTTGCGACCATATGCGTCCATCCCCGCGATATTGAACTTGCAAAAGAGATGTGCAAGGGAACCAATACGGAAGTGATCTGTGTGCTGGACTTTCCGCATGGCTGCGCCACCGCCGCCGCAAAGGAAGCGCTCGCGGGTATTTACGCCGACCAGGGCGTCACGGAGATCGACATGGTCATGAATTATGGCTATGCGCGCTCCGGCCTGTGGGATGAGGTGGAAGACGAGGTCCGCCGCGTCGTCCGTCAGGCGCATGCCCGCAACGTCATCGTCAAGGTGATATTCGAAACCAGCCAGCTCACCGTGGAAGAGATCAAAAAGGGCGTGGAAGTCTGCATCGCCGCGGGCGCGGATTTTGTGAAGACCTCCACCGGTTTTTATGGCGAAGGCGCAACCATGACCTCGGTAGGCGCGATGATTGAGGCCGCGCAGGGCCGCATCAAGGTCAAGCCCTCCGGCGGCATCCGCGAGCGGGCCGTAGTGGAAAAGTTTATCGAGATGGGCGCGGAGCGCATCGGCGCGGGCGCGGCTTCTGTCGCCGCTCTGTGTGGGGAGAAGAAGTAAGAGTTTTTATAAGATATGCAAGAGCGGAGGCAATGCCTCCGCTTTTGAGTATCTATAAACTCTGCTTTAGGGTTTCAGGGTATCGGCGTTTCCAGCGCCGACGGTTATTTTTCACTTTGGGGAAACTACGTTTCCCCAAGCCCCTTCCTTAAGAACGCGCCCGGCGGAGATGTGCCCCTCAGGTGGTGGTACATTATATATGTAGACCTTCTACAGCCCAGCGTGAGGTGTTGTTATTGAAATTTCAGTAATCTGATATGGGTTCTTAGGGCCGTTACGGCCCTAAGCGGAGGTTTGGAGGCGGAGCCTCCAACGTTTTCTGCCTATCTCTCGAACAAGTCATTCCCCAGCGCGTCGATCGCCACGATGGCGGGAACGCCGTCAAACATAAGCTTTGTAATCGCCTCCGCGCCAAGCTCCGGGAAGGCGACAGTTTCAGCCTCCACAATATGCCGGGCAATCATTATGCCTGCGCCTCCGGTGGCGGCGAAATACACGGCGTGGCCGCGCATGGCTTCCTTTACTTCCGCGCTTCGCATGCCTTTCCCAATCATGGCGCTCATGCCGCGTTCGATGAGGGTGGGCGTATACGCGTCCACGCGCCCGCTGGTGGTGGGCCCGCAGGGGCCAATCACCTCGCCGGGGGCCGCGGGGCAGGGCCCGGCGTAATAGATGCATGCGCCTTGTAGCGGGATGGGCAGGCTTTCCCCGGCTTCGATCATGGCGTATAGCCGCTTATGTGCGGCGTCCCGCGCGGTATAGGCCGTGCCGTAGAGGGCGACGATGTCGCCCGCGCGCAGGGTGGAAATGGCGTCTTTGGAAAGCGGGAGGTCAACGCGTATTGCTTCCATCGTATTCCTCCTTACAGTACGGCGCTTGCGTGGCGCGCGCAATGGCACTGCACGTTTACGGCTACGGGCAAACCGGCGAGGTGCGTAGGCAGTTCGCCGATGTGTACGGCAAGCGCTGTCGTCTTCCCGCCCAAGCCCATGGGGCCGAGGCCAAGCGCGTTAATCCGCGCTAGCGTTTTCTGTTCCAAGGCGATAAGTTCCGGCGTTTCGGCAGCGGAATCGATCTCCCGCAGCAGTTGCCGTTTTGCTAAAAGTGCAGCCGCTTCCATGGTGCCGCCAATTCCCACGCCGAGTATCACAGGCGGGCACGCGTTCGCGGCGCCCAGACGCGCGGTCTCCACAATGGCGTCGGCGACTCCTTCCACCCCTTTGTTCGGGGTGAGCATGTAGAGCTTGCTCATGTTCTCGCTGCCAAAACCCTTGGGGGCGACGGTGATCGTTACCCGGTCTCCCGGCACAAAGCGGATATGCAAGATCGCGGGCGTATTGTCGCCCGTGTTTTTTCTTGCAAGCGCCGTAAGCGAAGATTTTCGCAATTACGCCTCCGTATATGCATGCCGCACACCGGCGTTGACGGCGAAGTTGACGTCCCCTTCTATAAAAACATCCTGCCCGATATCGAGGAACACCACGGCAAGCCCCGTATCCTGGCAGCAGGGGCGGCGGGCGGCGCGGGCCATTTTCTCATTCTCTAATATCTGGCGCAGCGTTTCGCGGGCGGCGCCTTCTTCTTTTTCATGCGCCGATTTGAGGGCGGTCAGCACGTCCTCCGGCAGGCGGCACACTGCGTCCACGCACAAGCCCGCTACCGCGGCTTCTATCGCCTCGGCCCGTATGATACGCATATACGTTCCTCCACAGTCCTTATGGGGATAGTATAGCATAAAAATGCACCGGGCCGTTTAAAAATCAAAGAAAAAGGCATACCGAATCGCACACCTTTTGTTTTCTGACGCTAAACCTCCGGTTTAATAAAACTGCGCCTGAAATTTGAGGCGGATTTTACATACATCTTGCTCTCTGTACAGAAAAGGACGAAAATCGCCGCGCTCCGCATGGAATTTTCACATCAGGCAATCGAAAACCGCGTTGACAAACGCATATTTTTATGTTTCAATAAATAAGGTTTTGTTTAGGAACAGTAAACTACGAGTTTAGAGTTTGTGCGAATGGCACAACGGCGCGGTTTTAAAGAGATATGCGCCATATATACGGCGCACAGGGCAAAAACGAAAGGAGGCGGCCATGCAGATCGGCGAAAAGATCAAGCGCATGCGGGTGCGCTTAGGGCTCACGCAGGAAGAGCTGGCGGCCCGCACGGAGCTTAGTAAGGGCTTTATTTCCCAGCTTGAACGCGATTTGACCTCCCCCTCCATCGCCACGCTGATGGATATTTTAGAGGCGCTGGGCAGCGATATCGGGACATTCTTTCAGGAAACCCCGCCCGAGAAAGTGGTATATACCGCCGCGGACGTGTTCGTGAAGGAAGACGCGGAGAATTTAAGCTCCGTGAGCTGGCTTATTACAAACGCGCAGAAGAACGCGCTGGAACCCATACTTGTCACGCTTGACCCCGGCGGAAAGAGTTTTGTACATGATCCTCACGAGGGCGAGGAATTCGGCCACATACTCCAGGGCGCGGTTACGCTGTATCTGGGAGAAAAGAAGTACCGGTTGAAGAAGAACGACAGCTTCTATTTCCGGCCCCAGAGCGTGCACTACATTGAAAACAACGGCAAAAAAGAGGCGAATATCCTCTGGATTTCAACTCCCCCCACGTTCTAAGCGGCGGAAATAGACTTGCCTATATAGGTTACGCTTTCTTTTGTTTCTTTTCTTTCGTGGAAAGAAAAGAAACGCACCTCTCTTATTCGTATGGAGGAACCCTAAATGGGCGACAAGCATTTGATCGAGCTGTTCGACGTCTCCAAGGATTACGAAGGAGACGCGGCGCTCCAGCACATCAATTTATACGTGAAGGACGGCGAGTTTTTGACTTTGCTCGGCCCTTCCGGCTGCGGAAAAACGACGATGCTGCGCATCATCGCGGGGTTTGTCATGCCTTCTTCCGGTAAGGTGCTGCTCGATGGCGTGGATGTCGCACATATCCCGCCCTACAAGCGCCGGGTCAACACGGTGTTCCAGAAGTATGCGCTGTTCCCGCATCTGAACGTGTTTGACAATGTTGCGTTCGGGCTGAAGATCAAGAAACTTTCAAAGGCGGAGATCGAAAAGCGCGTCACCGGCATGCTGGAACTTGTGAACTTAAAAGGGTACGAGAAGCGCTGGATTGAGCAGCTTTCGGGCGGGCAGCAGCAGCGCGTGGCGATCGCCCGTGCGCTTGTGAACGAACCCGAAGTACTGCTTCTGGACGAGCCTCTGGGGGCATTGGACCTGCAATTGCGCAAGGACATGCAGGTGGAATTAAAGCGCATGCAGCAGCGGCTTGGCATCACGTTTATTTACGTGACGCACGATCAGGAAGAAGCGCTCACCATGAGCGATACCATCGTGGTGCTTAAGGAGGGCGTCATCCAGCAGATCGGCACGCCGCAGGATATCTACAACGAGCCCAAGAACGCGTTTGTGGCGGATTTTATCGGCGAAAGCAACATACTCCCCGGCGTCATGGAGCGGGATTACTTTGTCCGTTTTGGCGGGCAAAGCTTCCACTGTGTGGATGCGGGGTTTGGTACGGAGCAGCCGGTGGAGGTCGTGGTGCGCCCGGAGGATGTGGATATTATCCCGCCCGAGCGCGTCACGCAAAACGGCATGACGGGCACGGTAAAATCCGTGCTGTTCATGGGCGTGCATTATGAAATCCAGGTGGATACCGGGGATTATCTGTGGATGGTCCACACGACGGACGCCGTGGATACGGGCGCGCGCGTGGGGCTTGAAATATTGCCGGACGCCATCCACATCATGGGGAAAAAAGTATGAAGCGCACGGTATTCGCCTACCCCTACGTGGTATGGATGGCGATATTCATATTCGCCCCCATGCTGCTCATCGTCTATTACGCCTTCACAATGGAAGGCGGCTTTACGCTTGCAAATTTAGCTGGCGCTGCCGATCCGCTGTACCTGGAGGTTTTGTTGCGCTCCGTCTGGATGGCGCTGCGGGCGACGGCGATGTGCCTGCTCTTAGGCTACCCCATCGCCTACCTGCTTTCCCGCATGAAAAAGAGCACGGCTACCATACTTTCGGTGCTGTTTGTCGTACCCATGTGGATGAACTTCTTGCTGCGCACCTACGCGTGGCAGGTGCTGTTAAATTCCGGCGGCATTCTCAACAGCCTGCTTGCTGCGCTGGGCCTGCCACAGCATGAGTTTCTGTATACCGAGGGCGCTGTGATGCTCGGCATGGTGTATAATTTCCTGCCGTTCATGGTGCTACCCATACATACGGTGCTCACCAAAATGGACCGTTCGCACATTGAGGCCGCAAACGACCTTGGCGCGAACGGGTTCCAGACGTTTTTCAAGGTGGTGGTGCCGCTTTCCATGCCCGGCGTGATCTCGGGGATTACCATGGTGTTCATCCCGTCCATCACCACGTTTGCTATCTCCCGCCTCCTGGGCGGCGGCAAGTTCATGATGTATGGCGACCTCATTGAAAACCAGTTCCTGCTGATGCAGGATTGGGGCTCCGGCTCCGCTCTTTCCTTCATACTGCTCATCCTCGTGCTCATCAGCATGGCCATCATGCGCCGGGCGGAAGGCGCCGCAGGGCAGGAAGGGGGCATGCTCTGGTGAAAAAGCTGCGCACGTTTTTCAAGGGCACCTACCTCGGGCTGATGCTGCTGTTCCTCTACGCCCCCATCGCGGTGCTCATCGTGTATTCATTCAACGAAAGCAAGACGATGGGCCACTGGACGGCGTTTTCTTTCCGCTGGTACGAGGCGCTCTTCCACGATTCCATGGTCATGGAGGCGCTGACGGTCACGTTAACGGTTGCGATCATCTCCGCGTTCGTTGCAACGGCCATCGGCACGTTCGCCGCCATAGGCATCCACTCCATGAAGAAGGCGCCCAGGGTGGTGGTGGAAAACATCAGCCAGCTTCCTGTCGTGAACCCGGACCTTGTCACGGGTATTTCGCTGATGATGCTGTTCGCGTTCATGAACTTAAAGGACAGCTACTTGCGCCTGCTTGTCGCGCATATCACGTTCAATATCCCGTACGTCATATTTTCCGTTATGCCCAAGCTCAAGCAAAGCTCCAACCAGCTGTACGAGGCCGCTTTGGACCTTGGATGTACGCCGTTTGAGGCGCTGTGGAAAGTGATACTGCCGGATATCATGCCGGGCGTTGTTTCCGGTTTCATACTCGCATTCACGCTTTCTTTGGATGATTTTGTGGTGTCCTACTTCTCCACGCAGGGCGTGCAGAACCTTTCCATTTACATCTACTCCATCGCGCGCAAGGGCATCAACCCCAAGATCAACGCGCTTTCTACGCTGATGTTTATCGCCGTGGTGACGCTGCTCTTAATCGTGAACCTGAAATCCATCCGCGAGGAGCGCGAGGCGGCCGCGCAAAGCAAGAAGGTCGCGAGCAAGAGTGTGTGAAAATGTGGTTTATTTGGAGGCTCTGCCTCCAAGCCTCTGCTTAGGGTCGTAACGACCCTAAGCACCCAATTCTGAAATGCTTATTCTAAGGCATTTCAGAGAAAGGGATTCATAAGGGATGAAGCCCCTGAAGAGAAGAACTCTAAATTTATATAGACGGAGGAAAAGAGATGAAAAAGATTGCGGTTGTACTGGCGCTGGTTCTGCTCATTGGCGCAGTCGCGGGCTGCGGGAGCAAGACGGGTGAAGTGACGCTCAACGTGCTCAACTGGGGGGATTATATCGACGATACCGTCATCGCCCAGTTTGAGGAGGAGAACCCCGGCATCAAGGTGAATTACCTGACGGCGGCGAGCAACGAGGAAATGCTCGTCAAGCTTTCGGCGCCGGATTCGATATTCGACGTCTGCTTCCCGTCGGATTACACCATCGAAAAAATGATCGCGCAGGGTATGCTGCATGAGATCAATAAGGAGAACATCCCCAACATTGAGAACATCGACGGGCGGTTTTTAAACCTGGATTTCGATCCTGGCAACAGGTACTCTGTACCCTATATGTGGGGTACCGTGGGCATTCTCTACAACACCACCATGGTAACGGAACCCGTTACCAGCTGGCAGGCGCTTTGGGATGAACAGTATGCGGGCCAGATCTTGATGTACGACAGCCTCAGGGACAGCATCGGCGTCACGCTCAAAATGCTGGGTTACTCCGTCAATACCCGGAACGAGGCGGATATCATTGCCGCGCGGGACGCGCTTGTTGCGCAGAAGCCGCTTGTCAAGGCGTATCTGGACGACCCCATCAAGGAGAACATGATCAACGGCTCCGCGGCGCTTGCCGTGGTATATTCCGGGGACGCCGTCTACTGCATCGGCGAAAACCCGGATCTTGCGTATGTCGTGCCGCAGGAAGGCAGCAATTTGTGGTTTGATAACATCATCGTTCCCAAGACGTCGCAGCACCCGGAAGAGGCCGAGAAGTTCATCAACTTCCTGTGCGACGCGGAAGTGGCAAAAAAGAACACCGAGTACATCGGCTACTCCAGCCCCAACAAGGCAGCGGTCGCGCTGTTATCTGAGGACTGGACGTCCGATGAAACCTACAATCCCCCGCAGGATGTGCTGGACCGCTGCGAGGTGTTTCGGGATCTCGGCGAGTTCATCAAGGTCTACAACGATGCATGGAGCCATGTGAAGTCGGAGTAACAATTTCGGATAAAAGGATGAACCTTTCCGGGGCGCAGCTTGCGTCCTTGATGGGAGGCATCTTGGACACTAGGCTCGATGGCCTTCTTAAGGAAGGGGTGTGGGGAAACGCAGTTTCCCCATAGTAAAAAATAAGCGTCGGCGCCGAAAGCGCCGATACCTTGAAACCCTTAAGCAGGTTTCTTAATACGAAAAAAGCGCCGACCGAAAGGTTGGCGCTTTTGTATGCAAGTTGGGTTCTTAGTAAAAGTCATCAATGGCAGGCTTCTTCACCCAGCGTCAGGGCCTGCTGCATCAATACGGTAGCCAAGCCTTTTGCGCGGCTCCAGACGAGTTCGTCGAACTGCGCGTCCTCATGCGGCAGCGATCCGTTGCCCACAGGGGTCAATTCAATGCAGAAGCCGGGGAGCAGATATTCCTGCCGGAACCAGTTTTCAAATCCCGCGGCGTATACCGCAGGGTCGGCGGACACTTCCATCATAGAGTAGCCCGTCACTTCTGCAAGGGACTCTGCAATGGGCGCTGCGGCGGGGATCGCGTCCTCTGTGCCGCTGTCCGCCCAGTAAATGGTCTCGCCCTTGGTGTGGAAGGAGGCGGCCAATACAAACGTGTTCTCCTCGCACAGCTTCATCACAGCCTGTACCTCGGGTTCGGTGGCGGGGGCGGTGCCTTTGTACATTTCAGAGCTGGGCACGTCCGTGTTGCTCACCTTTTCCTCCCAGTGGCAGGGATATTGGCGGTTGAGGTCCACGCCGTTGATGTTGGCCTTCCATTCGCTGTAGGTACCCTGGAGCATGCGCATTGCCTTTACGGCCTCCGGATTTTTCGCTGCATCCGGCCCGTTTTGCACCAGGTTCACGCCGTCCGGGTTGACCATGGGCACGATATATACCGTGACGGAATCGAGCAGGTTGTCTGTGCCCGCCTCGTAGGCTCCGGCGTACGCATCTACGGTTTCCATCAAAAACGTGCTGGTGATGTATTCGCGCGCATGGTGCGTGCCAAGCAGCAGCAGTTTTGTTTCGCCTTTTCCGAGCTTTATGAGCGTAAGTTCCCTGCCTTCCACGGATTTGCCGATGGAGGAAACCTCAATCAAGTCGGGGTACGCCTGGGCAAGTTCGTTCGTGTCCTCAAGCGTCATCTCATACGTATAGGTCTGGTTGGGGTTTATAAGGTTCTTTTCATCCTGCATGGGCGGCTCCGTCTGTTCGTTTTCCAAAGGCAGCGGGGTATCCGCCGCGCTTTCACCTTGCTGTGCCTGAGGTTCGTCTGAAGGGAAGTCGAGCGTGCCAGGGTCATTCGCGATTGGCGCGCATGCGGCGAGCAAGCAAACGAGCAGCGCGCATGCGGTAAGGGTCATCCATTTGCGCATGGCAGTTTCCTTTTCTAGAATTTCAATATCTATTATAACGCATAAAATCGCGTTTTCGTTTCATGTTTTTTCTGGAATCCAGCGGACAATGCCGCTTCAAAAAGTGCCGGGCGGGGCAAATACGCCTATCTTAAAGGAAAAGAGCGTATGGCTTTTGCAGAGGTTGTCCAAACTAATTCCATGCATTTCCGTTATTTATATTGTAAAGGAGAAAAACCATGTTCAACAGGAACGCCCTTTCGCCGGACGCGCAGCAGTACTTCAACTCTTTGCCGCTGTTTTTGCAGGAATCCATCATGCAAACAGGGATGGAGTTCAAAAACAAGCAGGAACTGGTCAATTTCTGCGAGTATGTGGATCATGATAATCCCTGATTATGTAGAAAGAATGTAGGCGGCAAGACTTTGCCTTTTTCTTTTTTGAGTGATGCCACTTCTTCCCATCCGGCTTGCCGACTGGTCTTGCGCTGCGGTATACTAAACTTAAACAAAAGCAATGCCGGGGAGGACAAAGGATGCCCACCATGCAGCCGCGCCGCAGAAAGAAGCGGCTCTCCATCCTGTGGTATTACCCCATTACGGCGGCAGCCGTCTGTTTTGGCGTGCTGCTCTTTGTGTTGTTGTATTCCGGCGGCGGCGCTTCCGCCTTGCGTCAAGGGGGGACAGAGACGCTTGCGGCGTCCCCTTCTTCCATAGAAACGGTTGAAAAAACGGCTGAGGCGAATAAAATCGCACCCTCGCCTTCGCCAAGCCCCGCTCCGCCTGCGGCGGATGCCGATATCGCGGGCAGGCTGTTCCCCTATGAGGAAGGTACGCTCTGGGGTTACCAAAACGCCAAGGGCGAGGTCGTTATACAGCCGCAGTTTTTGCGTGCGCTCGATTTTTTAGAAGGCCAGTACGCATTCGCGGCTGTAGAGCGGGACGGCGCGCTGCTGTACGGCCTGCTTTCGCGCAGCGGCGTGTGGGCGGTGGAGCCCCGGTGGAATGAAGTGCGAGGCTTTTCCGAAGGCCTTGCCGCGGTGGCGGAGGGCGATAAGTGGGGGTATATCGACGTTGCGGGTAACATAAAAATCCCCTGCGCATACCGGGAGGCCGGGGATTTTCAGGATGGCCGCGCGGCGGTGCGCCCCAATTCTACGTTCGGCTACATCGACCCGGATGGGGATATGGCAATCACGCCCCAGTTTGATGCGGCGGGCGAATTCGGCAGCGACATGGCGTTTGTAAGCGGCGAAGGCAAGAGCTACATCATAGACAAGGTCGGCAAGAAGATCGCAACGCTCAGCAGCGAAACCGGGACCGTCTACCGGGAAGGCTTTGCCGCGGTGGACATCGGGGATGGATACGTGTTTTACAATACCTCGCGCAGGCGCGTGTTTTCAGAAATCTATCAGGATGCGGGCAATTTTTCAGAAGGATATGCCGCAATCAAACAGGACGGGCTGTGGGGGTATATCAATACCGGCGGGGTGCTCCTTGTTCAGCCCAAGTACCAGGCTGCGGCCCCGTTTTCCCAAAGCCGCGCTCCCGTGCAGGACACAAGCGGCAAGTGGGGGTATATCGACAAAACCGGCGCGCACATCATCCCCTGCGTCTATGATGAGGCGGGGCCGTTCCTGCTTGATTACGCGGTGGTCAAAAAAGATGGAGTCGTGGGCATTGTAGACAGAAGCGGGGAGTTTTTGGAACTGTACCGTTAATCCTCCCTGCCCTTTGCATACAGCTTGAAGGCGCTCTTGTGGTAACTCAAGACGCCTTCTTTTTGCAGGCGCGAAAGCTCGGCGGACATCGCGCTCCGTTCCACGCAGAGATAATCCGCCAGCTCCTGTCTGTCAAACGGTATAATGAACTGCGCGCTTTTGTGGGCGTGCGCTTGTTCGTTTAAATAAGAGAGCAGCTTTTCCCGCGTGGTGCGCCGGGAAATGTGCTGGATCTTGCTGTTAAGCATCATGTTTTTTCGCGCGAGTATCCCCATCATGTTGCGGATCAGTTGCGTATGGAATGCGCACCCGTTGGCACAGGGCGATATGATGCGCGTATGGTCAAAAAACAGCACGGCGCAGTCGGACGCCGCTTCCACAGAGACCGGGAGGACCGGAGCGTTTGCGAACGCGAACGCCTCCGCAAAAAGATCGCCTGCGCCAAGCTGCGTCAAAAGCGTGCGCGTGCCGTAGAGATCCTCCCGCGTCACCTGTATGCGGCCGACGAGAACCATGCCGAAGCCCGTTACGGGTTCGCCCGCGCGCAAAATGAAAGCGCCCTTTTCGTATTCGCGCGTCTTGGCGTGCAGGCAGCCCAAAAGCCCGAACAGTTCCGCTTCCTCTATGTTCTGAAAAAGCGGCGCGGCTTTTATGACCGGCAAGTGCTCCATTTATGCTCCCCCCCTGCTTTGTTGGAAAACCAACCGTTTCTAAACAGTATATCCTTGCGGAGATTTGCGCGCAAGCGGGCATAAACAAAAGCGGCCTTTTGGGCCGCTCTCGCTTTGTAAGCAATCCTGTTTAGGATTTTAAGGTATCGGCGCTTTCAGCGCCGACGATTATTTTTTACTGCGGGGAAACTGCGTTTCCCCGCGCCCCTTCCTTAAGAACGGCGACTACTCGAAAACTTTCTTTGGGAAAAACTTCGGGCGTTTCCGAGAGTGGGTTCTTAGGGCCGTTAGGACCCTAAGCGGAGGTTTGGAGGCAGACCCTCCAACGTATCCTTATCCTTCGTCCTGCGGCAGCCAACGTACAACCGGCGTTCTCGCCGCACGCGTTTCGTCCGGCCTGCCGATAGGCGTGGTAACGGGCGCCAAGTGCAGGGCGTCCGGGTCGCGCTGTGCCAAATCCGCGATTTCGCACATGATGGAAACTAGCTGGTCCAGGTTTTCCCGGCTTTCGGTTTCCGTGGGCTCGAACATCATGGCCTCGTGCACGATCAGCGGGAAGTAGATTGTGGGCGGGTGGAACCCGCGGTCGATGATCGCCTTGGCGATGTCGAGCGTCCTCACGCCGTTTGCAAGCTGCTCGCGCGGCTGCACCACGCATTCATGCATACAAACTCTGTCGTGCGGCAGCGCGTAGCAGCCTTTCAGGCCATGCTGCACATAGTTCGCGTTGAGCACCGCGTTTTCGCTTGCCTCGGTCAGTCCTTCCCCGCCAAGGGAAAGGATGTAGGCGTAGGCGCGGGCCAGTACGCCGAAATTGCCGAAGTACGGCTTCACGCGGCCTATGGAAAGCGGGCGGTCGAAGTCCGCGCGCACAGTTCCGTCTTCCCCGCAGAAAAGCACGGGGGCGGGCAGGAACGGGATGAGTTCCTTTTTCACGCCCACCGGGCCCGCGCCGGGGCCGCCGCCGCCGTGCGGGGTGGAGAACGTCTTATGAAGGTTCAGATGCACTACGTCGAAGCCCATGTCGCCGGGGCGCACCTTGCCCATGATGGCGTTCATGTTCGCGCCGTCGTAGTAGAGTAGCCCGCCCGCCTCGTGCACAAGTGCTGCGATCTCCAGTATGTTGCGGTCAAACAGCCCCAGCGTATTGGGGTTGGTCAGCATCAGGCCCGCGGTTTTGCCGGAAAGGCGCGTCTTCAACGCTTCCACGTCCACGCCGCCTTCGGCGTTGGAGGGGATCTCCATCGCCTTGAAGCCCGCAAGGGCTGCCGAAGCGGGGTTGGTGCCATGCGCGGAATCCGGCACGAGCATTTCCGTGCGCTCGGCATCATTGCGCAACTGATGGTACGCCTTGATGATCATCAGCCCCGTCAGCTCCCCATGCGCACCTGCGGCGGGCTGCAAGGTGAAGGCGTCCATGCCGGTGACTTCAGAGAGCGCGTCCTGGAGTTGCGCCATCATGGAAAACGCGCCTGAAAGGTCAACTTCGTCCAGCAGCGGGTGCAGGTCGCGGAACACGCCCGCGACCTCCTCGTTGATCTTGGGGTTGTACTTCATGGTGCAGGAGCCTAATGGATAGCTGCCGTTGTCCACGCCGAAATTGCGGCGGGAAAGGCGGACGTAATGGCGCACAAGCTCCACTTCGCTCAGTTCGGGGAGAGGCAAAGCATCGCCTAACAGTTCCTTGGGCAGCGGCGCGTCGAGCTGGGGCACGTCGAGCTGCGGCAGGTCTGCGGCGCGGCGGCCAGCTTTACTCAGTTCAAACAACAGCGGTACTGTGCTTCTCATTTTGCCACCTCCTCGAGCGCGTTCAGGAACGCGTCCAGCTCTTCGCGCGTGTTCTGCTCCGTCGCGCAGTAGAGGATGCCGCTGTCTCCGGCATAATAGCGGTTGAGCGGCAGCCCGCCGATGAAACCGCGCGCTTTGAGCGCGTCGTTGATCGACTGCGCGTCCTTCCCGCAGTCGATAACGAACTCGTGGAAGAACGGCGAACTATACCTTGCACGCATACCGGGAATGTGGAGTATGCCCTCATAAAGGTAATGCGCTTTCTGCAAACACTGCTCCGCTACCTCTCGCATGCCGCCCGGTCCCATGGCTGCAAGGTACACCGCGGCGCGCAGCGCGCACAGGCTCTGGTTGGAGCAGACGTTGGAGGAGGCCTTTTCTCTGCGGATATGCTGCTCGCGCGCCTGCAGCGTCAGCACATAGGCGCGTCTGCCTTCCCCATCCACCGTTTCTCCTGCTATTCTGCCGGGCAGGTGGCGGATGTACTGCTGTTTCGTTGCCATAAACCCAAGGTACGGCCCGCCAACAGAGAGCGGCAGCCCAAGCGGCTGGCCTTCCCCCACCGCGATATCCGCGCCGTAGTCCCCCGGGCGCTTCAATAACCCCAGCGAAATGGGGTTGACTACGGCGGTCAGAAGCGCGCCTTTTTCGTGCAGCGTTGTGGCGGTGCCTTCCATATCTTCCACAACGCCGAAGAAGTTGGGGTTTTGCAGCAGCAGGCCACCGGCGCCCTCGAGGTTGGCGGCTAACGCGTCAAAATCCGTCCTGCCTTCCCTGTCCAACGGGATCTCTGTAAGCTCAAAACCCACAAACCGCGCGTAGGTCTTTAAGATAGCGATATATTCCGGATTGAGACCGGCGGAATAGAGCGCCTTATTCTTGCGCGTGATGCCG
This sequence comes from Bacillota bacterium, assembly GCA_023409435.1. Classification (GTDB taxonomy): domain Bacteria; phylum Bacillota; class Clostridia; order Christensenellales; family CAG-138; genus JAEYLA01. Next base: position 49,020 of record JAEYHP010000055.1, read on the forward strand.
CGCAGCATGACCATGGCCTCCGCGCAGGCGGAGCCGCCGTCGTATACCGAGGCGTTGGAGGCATCCAGCCCCGTCAACTGGCAGATAAGCGTCTGGTACTCGAATATTGCCTGCAGCATGCCCTGGCTCATTTCGGGCTGGTAGGGCGTGTACGCGGTGTAGAATTCCGAGCGGGAGGCCATGGCGTCCACCACCGAGGGGATGTAGTGCCTGTACGCACCCGCGCCGCGGAAAAGCGGAAGTTCTCCCGCCTTGCTCGCAAACGCCTGGAACGCGCGCCGTACCTCCTGCTCGCTCTTGCCCTTGGGCAGGTCGAGCGGGCGGCCGAGCCGCGCTTTTTCGGGAATGTCGGAAAACAGCTCGTCGATGCTCTCTAGCCCTATGGCGTTGAGCATCTCACGCTGTTCTTCCCTTGTGTTTGGAACGTAACTGCGCATGGGTTTTCTCCCTTATAGCGTCGCCACAAACGCGTCGTATTCCACGGCAGATAAAAGCGCCGCTTCGTCCACCTCGCTTGCCGCAAGCACCACAATGAACTCTTCATACGGCGCACTGTTCAGGCGCTCGGGTTCGTCCTCGAGCGGTTTGTTCACTTCCAGCACCTCGCCGCCCACCGGCGTATAGACGTTGGATACCGCCTTGACGGATTCTACCACCGCCACGCTGTCCCCGGGGTTTATGGTATCCCCGACCTGCGGCAGCTCCACATACACGATATCCCCCAGCGCTTCCTGTGCGTGCGCCGTGATGCCAAGGCGCGCCTTGCCATCCTCAAAGATTACCCATTCATGCTCCTTGGTGTACTTGCGGTCGTTCGGCGTCATGGACTGTACCTCCTATAATTATTGATTCGAGTTTCTATTTCCGGGGGCTTTGCCCCCCGAGCCCCCACATAAGGGACGTAACGTCCCTTATGAATCCCCAAATGGGTTCCAAGGGTCGTTACGACCCTTGGCGGGAGTTTGGGGGCCGAGCTGAGCGCCGCCAGTGGCGGAGCAAGCGCAGTGGAGGCCCAGTGAGCAAAGGAACGCAGGCCGTTAGGGTCTGCGAGACTATTGCGAACTGTGGGCCCGCCAGGCAGAGCCCTCATGCGCATTTCTTACTTCCCTCTTTTATAAAACGGCAGCGAAACCTGCTCCGCCTGCAGCGGGCGGTTGCGCACCACAATGAAAAATGCCGTTTCGGCTGCGGCGCCCGCATCCACAAGCGCCATGGCATAGCTTGCGCCGAGCGTAGGCGAAGGCACGCCGGATGTGGTGACGCCGACTTTTTTTCCATTTACAAGAACATCTTCCCCGCCCCTTGCAATGCCGCGGTCGGTAAGCTTTAACCCGATACGCACGCGCGCGGGCACTTCCACCAGCCCTTCCCGGCCGATGAATTCGCCTTTGTCGAGCTTGATGGCAAACAAGAGTCCGGCCTCGCGCGGGGTGATGTCCTTCCCCAGTTCGTGCCCGTACAGCGGCATGCCCGCCTCAAAGCGCAGCGTATCCCGGGCGCCGAGGCCGCAGGGCAGCGCACCGTAAGGCTTCCCCGCTTCCAGCAGCAGGCCCCAAAGCGCTTCCCCGTTCTTTGCGGGGCAGTACAGTTCCAGCCCGTCCTCGCCGGTGTAGCCGGTACGGGAAACGATGGCGGGAACGCCGCAGACATGAAGTTCAGAAAACGAATAGTTTTTGTCGGGCAGCGACCCATCGCAGAGTGGGGACAGGATTTCGTTCGCCTTTGGCCCCTGGAGCGCGATCTGCGCGAAGGCGGCGGACAGGTTATCGAGCGCAACATCAAACCATTCCGCGTTCTGCCGCATCCACTCAAAATCCTTTTGTGTGTTGGAGGCATTGACCACCACAAGGTAGCGTTCTTCGCTGAATTTATAGACGATCACGTCGTCCACCGTGCCGCCGTCCGGATAGCACATGGGCGAGTATCGGCAGCGGAGCGGTAACATGGACGCGATGCTGTTGGTCAGAAGATGGTCTAAATAGCTTTCCGCGTCCCTGCCTGTAACAAAAATTTCCCCCATATGCGAGACGTCGAACAGTCCCGCGCGCTCGCGCACGGCCTTGTGCTCCTCCAGCACCGAGGAATACTGCACCGGCAGCGCCCAGCCGCCAAAATCGATGAGTTTGCCGCCGAGCGCGACATGCGCCTGGTACAGCGGCGTTTGTTTTAGATCCTCCATAGGAACCTCCTGATATCAATATGTGCAAAAAAAGGACATAAAAAGAGCGCGCAAAAAGAAATTGCGCGCTCCGTCCTTGCACCTGAGAGATTCCCCTGTTACGTTCTAAAAGATGAACAAGGTTGCCCCATCGGCGCCGCCATAGTAAGGCGGCTTTCCGGAGGTTTGTCCGGGTACGGTTCTTTTGCCTGAGAGTTTTTGCCCTTCCCCTTCGGCGCCGCGCTATGCGGTCTCTCCCGAACCCATCATCCACAGTATGCTGTTTTCCCAACTTTTTATAGTATAGCAAGAAGCGCGCGGGATGAAAAGCAAAATTCCGTTCAGATGCGATGAAAGCGTCTCGTTAAATTTTAAACCCGAAATTCCCCTTTGCGCTGCCAAAAGAAGAGGCTATACTGGTCTTTGTAGGCATCATAATACGGGAGGAATACATATGGCTTCCAAGGTTTACTTTTCAGATCTTCGGGTCCCGGTGGGGAAAAGCATACTCACAAAGCTCAAAGAACTGTTGATCGCCGCAGGCATCAAAGAGATCGATTTTACGCGCAAATACGCCGCCATCAAAATCCATTTCGGCGAGCCGGGCAATGTTTCCTATATCCGCCCCAACTACGCCAAAGTGGTGGCGGACCTCATAACGGAGCTTGGCGGCAGGCCGTTCTTAACGGATTGCAACACGCTCTATGTCGGCCGCCGCAAAAATGCGCTTGATCATATTTCATCCGCGTATGAAAATGGGTTCACGCCATTTTCCACCGGCTGCCATGTGCTGATTGCGGACGGTTTAAAGGGCACGGACGAAGCCCGCATCCCCATACCCGGCGGCGAAATTTTAGGCGAGGCCCGCATCGGCCGCGCCATCATGGACGCGGACGTGTTCATATCCCTCAACCACTTCAAGGGGCATGAGGGCACCGGCTTTGGCGGCGCGCTCAAAAATATCGGCATGGGCTGCGGTTCCCGCGCGGGGAAAATGGCCATGCATTCGAGCGGCAAGGCCGCGGCGGACCCGGACGTATGTATCAACTGCAAAGAATGCGCTACCGTTTGTGCGCACGATGCGCAGTCGTTCGATACCGGCGTATGTATCATAGACCCCGAAAAGTGCGTGGGCTGCGGCAGATGCCTGGGCGTATGTCCTGTGGACGCGATCTACGCGCCGGAGGGTTCCGCAAACGACCTGCTCAATAAAAAGATCGCGGAGTACACCAAGGCGGTGCTTTATAACCGGCCCAACTTCCACATCAACCTGGTGATGAACGTCTCCCCCTTCTGCGACTGCCACGATGGAAACGATGCGCCTATCGTGCCGGATATCGGCCTGTTCGCCTCGTTCGATCCCGTGGCGCTCGACGTCGCCTGCGCGGACGCCGTGAATGCAGAGAAGCCCATACGCAACAGTTACTTAGGTGAAGCCGCGCATACGCACGGGGACCATTTTACGGATATGTTCCCGGAGACCTCCTGGCGCGTCGGCGTGGAACATGCGAAAAAGATCGGCATCGGCACGGCGGAATATACGCTGGTTAAGGTTTGAGGAATTTTCTCAATAACAAAAACAAAGGGAGGGCAAACGCCCTCCCTTCCGCGTATCCATATCATTGGCGCATGCCTCAACGCACGTCATTCCCCAACCTTCTAAAAATAATATGCCGGGTGAGCATATCCAGTGTAATCAACAGGCGGTTCTTTTGGATTTGATCAGAATTCAATTCAACCATGATAGGGGATGTGAAATCATCGGCTTGCGCCAAATTGACTTCGGTTAAACCGCGCAGGGGCAATTCCATGTTATCCAGTAAAAGCGTAACATCTTTTTTCAGCATACCTGGCTCTTCAGGACCCACGCGAAACGCGCTGTTTTCATTGTGCAGATAGGAATGGTTTTTCCCCGTATCGAGATAAACGGTTACAGGTTCTCCGCTGAGGGTTGCTTCAAAAAATAGAAGATTTTCGAGACCATGCTGTGTCGATTGGCATAGAGGTAAAACCACATATTTTTTCATGTCAAGCTTGCTATAGTCAATAGGGCGGTTTGTGACGGCTATTTTTCTCCCCGTATAGTCGAGCGTAACTACTTGCGATGAAAAATATTCCAGCCCAATAAGGCCGTCAAATTTTACGGAAGAGAACATGTTCCAATCCGCCAAAGTTGTCTCAATTTGCGTATGTTCTTTGCCAAACACAGTAAACTCTTTTAGTAAAACAGATTTTGACCATCCGCGATGTGAGCCGTCACGGTTTAATTGTTCGGTCTGGCCAAGGAGGGTGTAGCCTATTTTCCCTTCTAGCGAACTGGTCAATAAAAGACCGGAACTGCAACCTGTATCAAATGTAAAAAGAAATTTATTGCCTTCAATTGAGATTGGTATGACGGGGCAACCTAGATTATCCAGGCTCAGATCGTAAATTTCCTCCTTCTGATAGCTAAAATCCTGTACCCAGCTTTCATCAGCTGTTACTGCTAAAAAATATGGAAATAAAAAGTATCCTCCGATAACCAGAATGAAAAGAATTAAAAGAATGGATAGGAGTTTTTTCATAAATAATCTCCGCTAAAAAAGAATACTGTACGGAGTGTTCAACGAAAAGCAACTTAGAAAAACCACTTTTAATTTGTCCCATCTGACGACATTTGCCTCAGATGGGACACCTTGTGCTCAGGGCTGTACCGTCAGCCCTGAACAGAAAAACTCACCTAAATGGCATGGCCATTTAGGCGAAATTGCTACGCGATCGCCAGCGCGATATGCATCATATCCAGGAACGTGTTCTGCCGTTCCTCCGCCGTGCACTCCTCGCCCGTGAAGGGGAGGTCGGAGATGGTGCACATGCACAGCGCGTTTTTGCCCGCGCGTGCGGCGTTGCAGTAGAGCGCGGCCGCTTCCATTTCCACGGCCAGCACGCCCATCTTGCACCAGTCGCCTAAAGAGTTAGAATCGTCGTAGAACGTATCGGAGGATAGTATGGTGCCCGCCATCATGCGGGAACCGCGCCGTTCGCCTTCCTCCACCGCGGCTTTGACTAAACGATAGCTCGCCGTGGGCGCGAACGTCCCGGGAAGATTGTATTGCGAGGCGTAATTGGAGTTGGTGCAGGCGGAAAGCGCCACCACGATGTCCCTAAGCTTCAAACTGGAGTGTATGCCGCCCGCCGAGCCGATGCGTATGATGTTTTCCACGCCGAATTTATTGAACAATTCAAAGGAATAAATGCCAATGGAGGGCATGCCCATGCCGCTGGCCATAACGGATACCCGCTTGCCCTCATAAGTGCCGGTGTAGCCCTGTATGCCGCGGATGTTGTTGAAGAGCTTCGCATCGGTTAACAGCGTTTCCGCAATGAATTTTGCGCGCAGCGGGTCGCCCGGCATCAGCACCGTTTTTGCGATGTCCTCCTTGGCACAGGCGATGTGCGGGGTCTTTATCGTATCGTTCATGGATGGCCCTCCTGATGTTTTCTTTCTAGTATAACATAAATTATCCCATAAAAACCGGATAGGGGAATCGGCGTAAGCCCGGTTTCCGCATAACGGACCCGCGCCGAGCATAACATGCTGCATCCGGATATTGGGAGGCAAGCATGGAACAAAGGGACTCATCCGGCTTACGGACAGTACCGTATGACAGGGAAAAGGCGGTGGCGTATGCGCGCAGGTGGGCCATGAGCAGGAACCCGGCGTATTATGATTTTTCCGGGCTGGGGGGGGACTGCACGAATTTCGCCTCCCAATGCGTGTATGCGGGCGCAGGGCAGATGAACTTCAGGCCCACGGTGGGTTGGTATTACCGGAACGCCAACAATCGCTCCCCAAGCTGGACGGGCGTGGAATACTTTTATAACTTTATGGTCAACAACAGACGGGAAGGCCCGTTCATGCAGCTGGTGCCGCTGGAGGGGCTGCAGCCCGGCGACGTGATACAGATCAAGTTTAGAGAACCGTACTTTTCACATAACCCCGTGGTGCTTTCCGTCGGTTCTCCGCCCGATCCATCAAATATTCTCATCGCCGCCCACACCATCGATTCGCTTGACCGGGCTTTGGATACGTATACTTATATTGCGCTGCGTCCTATGCATGTGCTGGGGGTGCGCAAGTGGTAACAGCGGATATTTTGATTTGCGGCAAGTGAGTAATCGCTCATAGTTATACGTTTCAAGAATCTGACAAAAATCCGCATAATACTTCCCCACAGAATCCGCCCGCAGCATGGAAATGCCCAAAGATAGGGCGTTTCTTGCGTTTTGCGGCAAGACGTGTTATACTTTGCTGTGTATACTCATTGCATGCTTTCTTTTTTTTTGCGCATGCACGGCATTATAACGCATATTAATTCTGTGGGAGGAATAATTATGCACTCAATCGGGGAAACCACGCATACTCTGAAATCGGGGACGCATACGCTGGAAGCCATCTACAACACGATCGTTTCTCACGGGGACGCGCCAAGCGCGCAGTACGACAAGAACGGCGAAATCCGCTACATCACATTCAGCGAGTACGACCGGCGCGTGCGCCACGCGGCTGCGGGGCTTCAAAAGATATTGGGCGTGCCGGAAAAGCCGCTCTATATCGGCATCCGCATGGACAATTCGCCGGACTACGCTACGGTGTTCTGGGGCGCCATCATGGCGGGCTACCAGCCCGTGCTCATCGACTTCCGGTCGGACGCCAAGCAGACCGAGCATATCGTCAGGCAGACGCAGTCAGTCGCGGTCATCACGCTGGATCAGATCGCCCTGCCCGCAGGCGTGCATTTAATCGACCCAGCGCCGCTGCTGCAGGATTGCGAAGGCGAGGTCCGAGGCGGGTTCGCAAACCGCGTCGCCATGTGCACCTCCGGCACCACGGCTTCTTCCAAGGTATATGTATACGACGGCCAGGCCCTTACCATACAGTTGCTGGACTTTCTGGCGCTTGCCCGGCTGTCCCCGGAGTTTTTGAACGACAAGCCGCACAGGGTGCTTGCGTTCCTGCCCTTCCACCACATTTTCGGCTTTATGACGATGATGATGGCGTATACGGTGTTCGGTAAGACAATCGTGTTCCCAAAGGACCGCACCAGCAAATCCGTGCAGGAGGCGTGCAGGCTCCACCATATCACGCACCTGTTCAACGTACCGCTTTTCTGGAACTCCGTGGCGCAGAAGCTTGCGCGCGCGGCTCGGCAAAAGGGCGAGGAGAAAGAACGCAAGCTCAATAAGCTGGTGGAAAGCTCCGTCAAGAACCAGCGCGTGTTCGGCAAGGCCGCGCGGGTGTATTATTCAAACCTCACCTATGGCATTCGCAAAAACCTGTTGGGTACGCACCTGAACTGCGGCATCAGCGGCGGCGGGCGCATATTGCCCGATACGCTCAAGCTGCTAAACGGCATCGGCTGCCCGCTCGTGAACGGCTTTGGCATGACGGAAGTTGGTATCTCCTCCGTGCAGGTGTTCAACAGCGTAGACGATCAGCTCAATGGCTGCGTGGGCAGGCCCATGCAGAGCGTCAAAATCAAAATCAAGCCGCGCGAAGGGGACAAAGCCTCCGTCGGCGAGCTCTTTATCAAATCCGCCGCCATGCACATCGGCCGTATGGTGGAAGGCGAGCTCGTCAAAGCGGAACTCGATGAGGAAGGCTATTTTGCCACGGGCGATATCGCCCGCTTTGAAGGCGGCAAGCTCTGGATAGAAGGGCGCGTAAAGGACGTCATCATCAACGAAAGCGGCGAAAACGTCTACCCGGACGAGCTGGAGGACGCGTTCGCGGGGATAGACGAAATTCAGCAGGTCTGCGCGTTCGGTGCGGATTTCGGCGGCCCGTATGAGGACATCACGCTGGTGGTGTACGCGGAAAACATCCAGAAGGACCGCGCGCGCATGGACGCGCTCATCAACGCCCTTTCCGTACGCAACGCCCAGTTGCCCATTTATAAACGGGTGCGCCGCTGCTTCTTCTCACTGGCCGCGCTGCCGCTTACTGCCTCCCTCAAGGTCAAGCGCGTGCGCGTGAAGGAGGACCTCGCGGCAGGCCGGTTTGACGCCGTTGAGGTGGATCTTGCCAAACGCCGCGTATGCGGCAGCATATCCGTCGCGGGTGCAGGCGCTGAGGTGGAAAAGAGCGAGGCGTATCTCGCCATACTGAACAAGATCAAGGAGTTCTTTGCCGAAGAGCTCTGCCTGAACGTGGAGGATATCACCGACCGCGCGCACTTTGTATACGACCTGGGCGGGGACAGCCTTGCGTCTTTGGGCGTGTTCACAAAGATCGAGGAATACTTCAAAATACTCATCACGGATGACGAATACATCGGCTGCACGTGTGCGGAGGACGCGGCGCTGCTGCTGCTTGCAAAACAGCAGGGCGGCAAGCTGGGCGGCAAAAAGCGGATATCCGCATTTGAGGAAACGCCGGAATGGCAGGCGCTTGAAGCCCGTCTCAAAGAAACGGAGACGATGGGCAACCCCTACTTCATCGCCCACGATTCGCCGCTGAAGGATACCTCGCTCATACATGGCAAAGAGGTCATCAACTACGGCTCCTACAACTACGTGTGCCTGTCCGGCCACCCGCGTACGGTGAAGGCCGCGCAGGACGCGGCGACGAAGTACGGCACCTCCGCCAGCGGCAGCCGCTTGCTTGCGGGCGAAAAGACGCTGCACCAGGAGCTTGAAAAAGCGATTGCGGAATGGAAGCACACCGAAGCCGCGCTTGTGCTGGTGGGCGGCCACAGCACCAACGTGACGTTCGTGGGCAATTTCTGCAACGAGCGGGACCTCATACTCTACGACGCGCTTTCCCACAACTCCATCGTACAGGGCTGCCAGCTTTCCACCGCGCACACCAAGGGCTTCCCGCATAACGATTATGTGGCGCTGGAAAACATCCTGCGCGCCAACCGGGATTCGTATGAAAAGGTGCTCATCGTTGTTGAGGGCGCGTACTCCATGGACGGCGATATCGCGCCCGTGCCGGAATTCGTGCGCATCAAAAAGGAGTACGGCTGCTTCCTGATGGTGGACGAAGCACATTCCTCCTGCGTCATCGGCGCGCACGGCGGCGGCGTGGACGAACACTTTGGCCTTGCCCCCGATGATATCGATATCAAGATGGGCACGCTTTCTAAAGGCCTGGGCACCTGCGGCGGGTACCTCGCGGGCAAGCGGGAACTGATCGAATACCAGCGCTACAACGTGCCGGGCTTTGTGTTCTCCGTGGGCCTCTCTCCCATGCTGACAGCCGCTACGCTCGAAGGCGTCCGCATCCTGCAGGAGGACAATTCCCTGGTGCAGAGCTTGCAGCAGAACATCAGGGATTTCATGGAGGCCGCCCACTCCTATGGGTTCGATACCTGCCTCGCGGGCGAAACCGCCATCGCGCCCATCCTGATCGGCGCGGATATGGACGCGTTCGCGCTTTCCGCGGAGCTGTTGAAGGAAGGCATATTCGTGCCCCCCGCCGTCTACCCCGCCGTGCCCAAAGGCCAGGCGCGCCTGCGGTTCTGCCTCACCAGCGCCCATAAGCGCGGGCAGGCGGAGTTTGCTATGCAGATGCTCGACCGGCTGATCAAGGAGCACGGCTACCGCGTGCCGCGGAAGGAATATCAGACGAAGGGCTAAAGTGGAGTACGTTGGGGGCTCTAACCACAGTTCGCAATGGGCGCACAGAATCATTCTGCGCTTCCTTGCTCACTGGGACTGCGCCTCGCTCCTCCCGCCACAGGCGGCGCTTGGCTACGTCCCCCCATACCCTCGCTTAGGGCCGTAGGCAAGGTACCCGGGGTTCTAAACCGATTCACAGGATCGGTTTTCACCCTTCGGGCACCGAACCCGCTTTCCTCAGGAAAGCCCCTAAGAACCCAATTTGGGGGATAAACCCCCTGCAAAAAACCATACCAATACTCTGGAGAAATCCCAACTGGGATTTCTCTTTTTTTCTGCACATTTGCTCTTGACGTTACATAATGTGTAATGTTATGATTCGTGTAACAAAGTGAGGAGATGCGATATGGACACCATCGTACTGTCAGGCAAAAAGGAACTGGATATCTACATCAACCCGCAGCGGCAAAAACTGCTGCGCTGCATGCACATTAAGGGCGTGCCTATGAATCCAAAGCAGCTTGCGGACGAAATCGGCATTTCGGCTTCTTCGGTGCAGCACCATATCAAAAAGCTGGTGGAGCTTGGAATCGTGGAGCTGGACCATACCGCGCGCATCCGGGGCATTACGGCGAGCTACTATAAGGTGCTGCCCAAGACCATCAGCATCGGCGGCAAGAATGCGGATAAAAATGACGAGCAGCGCCTCGCGATCATGCAGAACTCCATAAACGCCATATTTTCCGGCTTCACGGAGTATTGCAAAAGCAACAGGGCGAGAATGGAGCAGGATGCGCAGCATGGCGACATGCTCACGGGCATTATCCGCCTTAAACAGGAGGAAGCAAAGGAGCTCTATGGCATTATACGGGCGTTTTTAGACAGCCATGAGCAAACAGAGAATAGAGACGCAGCGCCCTGGGAGTACGCGCTGATCGCCTACCCGGTGGAGGCAAAGGATGCGTAGAAGTTTTCAGATCATCGTATTCCTCAAGAGCTTCGCCACCGGCGTCATGGCCCCGGTGCTGACTTTGGCGCTGCTTGCGCACGGCGCTTCCATCAGCACAGTATCTTTGCTGCTGGGCGCATATTCCTTTACGGTGATCGCCGCGGAGTTTCCAAGCGGCGTGTTTGCGGACCTGTGCGGGAGAAAGAAGGCGTTTCTGCTTTCTGCCTTACTCGCCCTGCTTTGCTATTGCCTGCTGCTGGTTTCAAAGACGGTTCCCTTCCTGTTCGTCGCCATGGTCATACACGGGCTTTCCCGCGCGTTTTCTTCGGGCAGCATCGACGCGCTGGCAATCGACGATGCGGTTTCAAACGGCAGCGCGCTTGCCAAAGTAACGGCGCGGCTCGCCATACTGGAAAGTGCGGGCCTTGCGGCGGGCGCTTTATCGGGCGGCTTTTTATCCGGCTTGGGCGTGCTGTATGAAGGCAACCTCATGGCCAACCTTGCGATCTATGTGCTGCTGTCTCTTTTGACGGTATGCTGCGTGCGGGAACAGCCGCGCGTTCAGGCGGAACAGGCAGGCGGCTTCCGGCGGTTCCGGCTGCATGTAAAGGAAAGCCTTTCCTTTGCGGCGCAAAGGGGCATGGTAAGGATGCTGTTTGTGTTTTCGTTTATTACGGGCTTTGCGCTGATCTCTATCGAGACCTATTGGCAGCCCGCGCTCAACGCGCTTTCCCCTGCCCCCTGGCTCTTGGGCGTGGTAAGCTTTGCGGGGTTTTTCTGCGTAATATTTGGCAGTAAAGCGATCGAACGCCTGCTTATAAAGCGCCCTGGCGGCGGCCCGGCGCTGCTGCTTGGGTGTAAGGCGCTGGTTGGAATCTGCTTCATATTGCTCGTCTCCCAATTCCGGGCGCACTTCTTTATCGCTATATATATGCTTGCCTACTTGTTCCTGGGCGGCGGCAGCGTGGCGGAAAGCACGCTGCTGAACCGGGCGGCTCCGGCCAGCCAGCGGGCGAGCATACTCTCCCTGTTTTCCTTCGTGCTGCAAGTCGGCGCGCTTGTTGCGTCCCTGTGCGGCTATGTGGTGAGCGCCCAGACGAATTTCCGCAACATGTGGCTGATTGCGGGCGCGCTGCTCCTGCTTGGCGCGGCGGCATTCGCCTTGATTTATGCACAGCGCCGGAAGATTGAGAAAAAAGAGCCGGAGTCGCCCGCAAAAAATCAAACGAGAGAAGCGCCCGAGGCCGTAGAACCTTAACAACGCTTCTCACAGCACAATAAGACTTTCCTGTGGTATAGTGGTAGCATCGGAGAACCGGAGCGGAGCATGGGGATACCCCCATCCCCCGCTCTGTTTTGTTTTACCTACAAATATAAAGGGGGAAGCACGATGGCAAAGAATACAGGGAAAAATGGGTCTACACCACTATCGGCAATCGGTGTGGCCTTGGCGGCCCAAAATGTCAACTCGTTAATGCCCAGTTCTAACAACCAGGTTGATTTATTGGCATTGCAGAAGTGGTTGATAAAACCAAATGAGAAGGTAATTGCTGAGGGAGTACCAGAAACAAAAAGAATACTGGAACAAGCCAAAAATATGGGTCGTCCAAATCCCGTTACCATTGAAGAAATGCAAGCAGAAAAGGCGAGCATGAGGGAGTTCCAAAAACAACGGGAGGCGGCTCAAAGGCAGCAAGAGTTATTGAAAAAGACGGCGGGTTCGCAGAAGGGAAATCCAGTTAGCATGTTCTTGCCTACATATGGCAGCGAGGCAGATCTGACGGAATTGGAAGGTGCATTGATAAAGGCTACTCCGATAGCAATGGAAAATCGTACTGAGGACGCACGGGGAATCCTAAGTCAAAGGCACGGGAGACCTGCTACCATTGAAGAGCTTCAAGCGGAAAAGGCGAGCATGAGAGAATTCCAAAGGCAACAGGAGGAAAATAAAAGGCGGCAGGAGTTGATGGATAAGGCGAATAATTCGTATACGGGGTCAGGAACTAGCTCGACGCTGCCTAGGACAAATGGCAAGACCAATGTGCCGGATATAGAAGGGGCGTTAATAAAGCCCAATCCTATAGCAATGGAAAATCGTACCGAGGACGCGCGGGGAATCCTGAGTCAAAGGCACGGGAGACCTGCTACCATTGAAGAGCTTCAAGCGGAAAAGGCGAGCATGAGAGAATTTCAAGGGCAACGGGAGGAAAATCAAAGATGGCAGGAGTTATTGGATAAAAGTTTAGAATCCTATACGGGACCGGGAACCATGCCCCGCTACGCTGGTAATGAAAGTCAGATGCAGGGACCGTTTATTATAAACGATGAGACGATTGCAAACGGAACGCAGAATGCAAAAGAAATTCTTGAGCAAACAAAAGATAGACCGATAACCAATATCGAGTCTTTAGATTTATCCTTCCTACCATCATTTAAAGACTTCGTTGTAGAGCCGTTGGATTTGTCATTAGAAGTTATGGAAAATTTTAGTAAATCTGGTGCTATTAGAAAAGCAGCAAAGGTGGGAGGAAAAGCGCTTACTATTGTAAGTGATGTCTATGATATTACAGCAGCAGTATCTGCTGATCTTACAGACTCTGATAAAAAAATAGGAAAGAAAACCGCTGCTGCTGTTGGCGGAGCAGCATCAAGCGCAGTATTTGGCGCGTTGGGAGCTGCCGCGTTTTCAATATTAGCAGCGGGAGCGGCAGGGGCACTTATGGGATCAGTAATTCCAGGTCCCGGAACGATAGTCGGGTTTATTGGTGGACTTGTAGGGGGAATGATAGGGGCTGCTGCGGGAGAAGAATTCAGCGATTGGGTAATTAATCAAATCGATTGGGACGAATGAGGAAAACAACAAACAACAGGAGGTAATTAATTTATGACCTATTATCCGATCGGCACCGTTGTGCTTTTGGTGGGCGGGAATCGCCCTCTTATGATTTTTGGGCGCAGGCAGATACAGTCCACGACCAATAAGGAATGGGACTATGTAGCCTGCCTGTATCCTGAGGGAAACATGGGCGACCAATACAATATCTTTTTCGAGCATGAGGAAATCGCTACCGTGCTCCATCCGGGCTGGGTATCTGAGTATGAATACGAAATGCAGCGGATATTGAACCAGGCATAGACGAATATATGTAAAGCAAAAGCGGGGCCATGCGCCCCGCTTTTGTCATTTCACGCATTATCTAAATTCGCACTTTTCGAACCATTGTTCTTGTGGTACTATATAGAAAATTGTTTACAAGGTGGATCGCTATGGACATAGTGAAAAGAATATTCCAACGGTTTATCAAGCACGCCCCCAAATCTGAGCCGGAGGCAAGATACCTGTCGAAGCTGAGAGCGGTTGTATCCGAAGATAGCGTATTCTTTGCCGTACCGGGATATGAGTTGGGCGACTTTTTCAATAAGGAAGTCTTTGATTACCTCATGGTAGACATGATGTATGACTTACTGCAAGGGAGCGACGCTGTTTTTTGCGTGCACGCTGCTTTTTACGACAGTTGGCAGAGCGAGTGGGTTGAGGAGGTGGCAAAAGCGTATTACGCGGATTCTTTTGATCAAGTAGATCGTGCACGAAACAGGTATGTGCTGCTGGGCGAGGCTTCCAAATCCGTTTTGACGACCCTATATGAATGCTCGTCAGATTTATTTGATTTAGCGCAACTTTGCAGGATTTATGCTGTAAGCCGGGAAACAGAATTGACAAGGGAGAACCTGCAGGAGGTGGAAAAGAATTACCGGTTCTATATCTATCCTACTGGAGATAAAGACGGAATTGGCGTAAAAATAGACCCTTCCCAAACCAGCATGCAGGATATATTGGATAACGTCCGTAATGCGGCAAAAAAGTACTGCATCTCAATACGCGTGGAAGACAAAGAACAAACAGTCTAAAGCTGAGCGGGGCAACGCGCCCCGCTTTTTTTGTACAGTGCGAGCTATTGCAATGTTTACGAACAAACGTACTTATGGTACAATGTTCCAAATGATGGAGGAAAGCTACATGTTCAGAAAAAAGGAAACGTACCGGGTAACAGGCGAAGACGTGATTGCATTAAAGGACGAGTATTTTCTGGACCATTATCCTTCAAAGCTTAGGTGCGAATTGCAGCATGGAAATACAGAACGGTGGAATCTTGCCGGGCCGGAAATTGAAAATGAGATATGCAGGGACTTTTTTCGCTGTACCGTTGAACTCATGGATGCATTGGCGCAGGGACATAGTGCCGTTACGGTAATTACGAGTTTGGACTGGATGAAAGAAAAAGAGAGGGAATACGCAAAGGTCAGCCTGTCAAAGAGGCTGTTTGGCGATCCGTATAGGGTCAAATTGCCCACGCTTGTTCCGGATACGGAATTTGAAAAGCGTTTGGCGGAGCTCTATGATCAATTTCAGAAGCATGGCAGGCTGCTGCCCTGCATTTATGGAAAGAGCGTGGCGTTGCTTTCGGATCATATCCCTAAAGAAGTATTCGCAAAGTTCTTTGGGGATATCTATGGCTGGTTTGCAGAAGAACACAACATCCGCATCTATAAAGCCCCGTTTGAAGAACTCAACGGCAGGTCAGGCCACGAGGTTTTGGAGTATGCAAATTATATGAAGCCGATGCTTGATATGGCAATCACGTTTTATCCCACTCTTGACTTTGAATATGATCCAGAACAAATCACTTTTAATGCCATTGCGGAAACCGCAAAGAAAGTGATGAACCGTATGGGTAAGAAGCTAGGTATCGATGTTTTTGAAGATTACGGAATCATTATTTCAAGAGATAGAGCAGACAGCCATGAAACTTAATATCCTCTCCTTTGTTCGTATCGTTGGCACAATCTTTCTTGTTCTCTATGGAGCGATTGTGGTGCCCCTGCTCTATGAAATTCTGCAAACCGGAACAACGCTTGGCGAGTTTGAGATGAACATTATGCTCCCGTTTGTGCTTGTTCTTGCTGCGGTGATTCTTCTTGTCCTTTATGTCAAGCGACAGAAAGCAAAACAGAACATTCCTCCTTTTTATGCCACGCTTAGTGTGCCTTTCAATCAAGCAATTAAATGGATTGCCTTGGCCGTTCCGGTAGTTTTACTCCCGATGCTGCTGCTGGGGCTGAACTTTCTCATCAACGGCTCCATGGAAATGTATCCGTCGGAAGAACGGCAGGATACGGCCAGACTTGTCGGGTTTCTCCTTACTTACTTCTGGAGCGCATTGGCGGTTACCTGCCTTTGCCTTTTTCTTAAGATTTCGGCCTATATCCGCAGGCAAAAAGCGCCTGATGCATAAATGCTTTATGGGTCAAAAAAAAACGGAAGGCCAAAGCTTTCCGCTCTTTTGCATTATTCCCTACTTAATATCCCCATGCCCGTGCCGGTACATCTGGCGGTTGTCAAGCGCCCATACGCGCTCGGAAAATCCGCCCTTGGGCACGCCGGAAAGCGCGTCGAACATTTCATAGAGCCTACTATCCAGCATGTCGAGGTGCGCGAGCATCTCCGCTTCCGGGAACATCGGCCCCTTGGGGCTGCCGTATTCCGGCACACTGTGGTGGGCAAGTATCATGTGCTGGATCAGCATGCAAAGCTCCTGCGGGATATCTAAAAGCTCGCACGCCGAGCCCACGGCGCTTACGCCCAGGCTGATGTGGCCGATCAACTGCCCCGCGGGCGTATAGCCTCCCGCAAGGCCCAGCGCGCCCGTATCCATTTCTTGCAGCTTGGCGATGTCGTGCAAGATCGCCCCCGCGTACACAAGCTCCGCGTCGATCATGGGGTAAAGCGGGGTCAGCGCCTTCGCCGCCTGCACAATGGCGAGCGTATGGTGTAACAACCCCCCGCGCGTGGCGTGATGAAGTTTTACCGCCGCGGGCGCGCGCAAAAGCTGCTCCTTGTTGGTGCGCAAAAGATACTGCACCAGCCGCCGGAGGTCGTCGTCCAAAAACGCCTCCGCCGTTTCAAACAGCTCGGAATACATCCATTCCGGGTCGAACGGCGCGCAGGGCACCAAAAGCGACATATCCACCGCGTCCGCCTGTGTGGCGGCGCGCATTTTATCTACCTTAAGCTGCTCCGCGTCTTTCCAGACGTTGATGCTGCCCTTTAGCCATATGACCTGGTCCGCGTCGAACACGCCATGCTGCTGGGCGCTGTAATCCCACAGCTTGGCGTCCGTTTCGCCCTCGCAGTCGGCCAGCACCAGGTCAAGGTACGCACTGCCCTTGATGTTGGTCTTCACCTGTACGCTTTTGATAATGCAATGGCCCTCGACGTTCGCGCCCTCCGCCATGCTCAAAAGCCGCATCCTGCCCATACTTTCTCCCCCCGCCAGTACGGCGCTGCATAAACAGCGCCGCACACATACATCTCTTTTTTACCAGTATAGCAGACGAAGGCAAAAAGGAAAACGCGAATCTTGGAAAAACCCGTAAATATGGACTCTTTACATGAAAAAAATCCCCGTGGAATGGGAATTTGGCATTGACACAATGTAAGGATTGTGTTAGATTTGAAAAGGTCACCCCGAAAGGGGCTTTCTTTTGATGAGCCAAATTTGTTTGGGCGAACGGCGCGGGCACGGCCGTTTGAATTCCGGGAGGTAAGGATTATGCGCGTTAAGATCACGTTGGCCTGCACCGAGTGCAAGCAGAGGAACTACAACACATTCAAAAACAAGAAAAATGATCCGGACAGGCTGGAGTTCAGCAAGTATTGCCGCTTCTGCCGCAAGCATACCGTCCACAGGGAATCCAAGTAAGCCTTCATAAGCCTATAAATTGGATGAAAATAACAGCAATGGGGGATACTATCCATGGCAAACGAAATAAAGCCTGCCGATAAAAAAGCAGCCGAAAAGCATCCGGCCAAGGCGAAGAAGCCTTCTCGCTTCCATCCGTTGCGTTACCTCAAGGAGGTTGCGGGCGAAGTAAAGAAGCTCAGTTGGCCCACGTTCAAAGATCTTCTTTCCCGCACCGGCGCCGTGGTCGCGTTTGTCGCCGTCATGGCTGTGCTCATCGGCGTATTGGATCTGCTGTTCTCGCAGGGCATCAAGCTCATCGCGCTCATCGGCGCGTAAGCTAATCGCCGGAGCGCCGTTTGGCGCATGTTTTTGGAAAGGAGGCCGGAGTACTGTGGAAGAAGCCAAGTGGTATGTTGTGCATACTTATTCCGGCTACGAAAACAAGGTAAAAGAAGACCTTGAAAAGTCCGTGGAGAACATGGGCCTGCAGGAACAGATCCTGGAGGTCAAGTATCCCACGGAGGATACCATAGAGGTCGGCAAAAACGGCAAGAAAAAGACGATGCAGCGCAAGGTCTACCCCGGCTACGTCATGGTCAAAATGATCATGAACGACAAGACGTGGTATGTCGTGCGCAACACCCGCGGCGTGACGGGCTTCGTGGGGCCGGGCAGCAAGCCCATTCCCCTTACGGATGAAGAAGTCACGGCCATGGGCGTGGAGCGCATCCCCATCGTGCTCAATATCGAGGTGGGCGAAAACGTGCGCGTCGTTTCCGGGCCTTTGGAAAAATTCATCGGCCGCGTCGAAGCGCTGGATGCCGAGCGTCAGAAGATCAAGCTTACCGTCTCTATGTTTGGCCGCGAAACGCCCGTGGAGCTGGACTTTATTCAGGTTCAGAAGCTCTAAGGCACAAAACAGGGTTCAAAAAATCCATCGGGTTTTTTGATATAAGTGGGAGGGGGCGGCACCCCGTTTACCACGAACTACAAATTTTCAGTAGGAGGAAACTGCAATGGCAAAGAAGATCACAGGCTATGTGAAGCTTCAAATCCCTGCCGGCAAAGCGACGCCGGCGCCGCCGGTCGGCCCTGCGCTGGGCCAGCATGGCGTAAACATTATGGGCTTCTGCAAGGAGTTCAACGAGCGCACCGCAAAACAGGTGGGGCTTATCATCCCCATCGTCATCACCGTATATGCGGACCGTTCCTTCACCTTCATCACCAAGACCCCTCCCGCCGCGGTCCTCATTAAGAAGGCCGTAGGCATCGAGAGCGGTTCCGGCGTTCCCAACAAGACCAAGGTCGCCACCATCACCAAGGCGCAGGTCAGGGAAATCGCGGAGCTGAAAATGCCGGACCTCAACGCAGCAAGCGTAGAGGCCGCCATGAGCATGGTAGCCGGCACGGCGCGCAGCATGGGCGTCGTGGTGAGCGACTAAGAGGGGAGGAGAAGTTATGAAGCACGGCAAGAAATATCAGGATAGCAAGAAGCTGATCGACTCCACCCGCCAGTACGACACACGCGAGGGTTTGGACCTTTTGCTGCAGACAGCGAAAGCCAAGTTTGACGAATCCGTGGAAGTTCACGTCCGCCTGGGCGTCGACTCCCGCCATGCGGATCAGCAGGTCCGCGGCGCGGTCGTCCTGCCGCACGGCACGGGCAAGACCGTTCGCGTGCTTGTATTCGCCAAGGCCGATAAAGCGCGTGAAGCTTTGGAAGCTGGCGCGGATTTCGTGGGCGATGAGGATCTCGTCAAGAAGATCCAGACGGAAAACTGGTTCGGGTTTGACGTTTGCGTCGCCACGCCGGACATGATGGGTCTCGTCGGCCGCATCGGCCGCGTGCTCGGCCCCAAGGGCCTCATGCCTAACCCCAAGAGCGGCACCGTCACCATGGACGTCGCGAAAGCCGTCAAGGACATCAAGGCCGGTAAGGTCGAATACCGTTTGGATAAGACCAACATCGTCCACTGCCCTGTCGGCAAGGCTTCCTTCGGCGCGGAAAAGCTCGAGGAGAACGTCAACACGCTGATGGAGGCAATCATCAAGGCTAAGCCGTCCGCCGCGAAGGGCACCTACCTCAAGAGCGTAGTGCTGTCCTCCACGATGGGCCCTGGCGTCAAGTTCAACCCCCTGCGCTTCAGCTAAGTTCGTTTGAGGCGTTGACAAATACGCCGGAGCTGTGATATACTCCGTTCCGGTCACATACGTTTTTTCGCCATAGACAGCAGGTGCGGTAACCGCTTAATTTCCTGCCGAGGTGAGCATAAGCGTTTTTAACGCGCTCCCTTATGTCTATTGGCAAAGGGAGCGCGTTTTTTATGGTTGTCGTCCGGCTTTTATAAGCCGGTAAAGCAATACAGTATGGAAAAGAAGGAGGTGAAACCATGGCAAACGTTCAAATCATAGAGTTGAAGGCTGCCAAGGTCGCCGAAGTACAGGAAAAGCTCCAAAAGGCCAAGTCCGTGATCGTTTTTGATTATCGCGGCCTTACCGTGGAAGAGGTCACCGGGCTTCGAAACGAAATGCGTAAAGCGGGCATCGATTACCTGGTGCTCAAGAACGGCGTTGTGGAACGTGCAGCGAACCTTGTGGGTATCGACGCGTCCATCAACGATCTGTTGAAAGGGCCCAGCGCATTCGCAATCGCGTATGAGGATGCAGTGGCTCCCGCCAAGATCCTCAAGGATTTCGTCAAGAAGGTCAAGAAGTGCGCCATCAAAGGCGGCGTCGTGGAAGGCAAAGTGGAAAATGCGGACGTCATCAATGCGATCGCAGACCTGCCCTCCCGCGAAGTGCTCATCGCCCGTCTGCTGGGCAGCATGATGTCCCCCATATCCGGTCTCGCCATCGTGCTCGACCAGATCGCAAAGAAACAGGGCGGCGGCGCAGAAGCCCCCGCTGCGGAATAACAGCCGCGTAACACAAAAACTTTTAGTAGAAAAAGGAGAAGTACCATGAATAAGGAGCAATTGATTGCCGATATCAAGGCGATGTCCGTGTTGGAGCTTTCCGAGCTCGTAAAGGCGCTTGAAGAGGAGTTCGGCGTATCCGCCGCGGCTACCGCCGTTGCTGTTGCAGGCCCCGCCGCCGTTGCCGAAGTTGTGGAAGAGAAGACCGAGTTCGACGCCATTCTCAAGGAAGTCGGCCCCGAAAAGATCAAGGTCATCAAGGTTGTGCGCGAGCTGACCGGCCTTGGCCTCAAGGAAGCCAAAGACCTCGTGGACAACGCGCCCAAGCCCATCAAGGAAGCCGCGTCCAAGGAAGAGTGCGAGAAGATCGCCGCCGCGTTCAAGGAAGTTGGCGCGACTGTCGAAATCAAATAAGTTTTCCAAGATCAAAGACCCGAACGGCATTTGTCGTTCGGGTCTTTTTAGTATCAATAACTTGCTTAGGGGTTCAAGGTATCGGCGCTTACAGCGCCGCGTCCTCGGCGGGAGACGCTTCGGACAAGGCTTGCGGGCTGCCGCACTAATTTTATTATTTTGGGAAACTGCGTGCCCCCGAATGGTACATTCGGAGATCTTGCATGGATGATGTGCGGCCAAAGGCTGCACAACTGATCCCCACGCTCCTTCCTTAAGAATGTCCGTCGCCGGGGTACGGGAGCAATGTTCGCTTTTGATATGCTCATTCAAGTGGCTCCTGCCTACTGCCCGGATTTTTGTTTTACCTATTGTTGCTCACGAACAATAAAAAAGCCCGCGTTTTCGCAGGCTTTTTCTTGTATTTTTTTATTAACCCGCCGGGGAAGCTGCGGCGCCGTTGGGGGAAGCGCCGGGGGAAGCAGCGGGAGAGGTATCAGGGGAAGTGCCGGGCGAGGCAGCCGTGGCGGGCAGTATCGTGCCGTCAGGCAGAATGTAAGCCATTCCGGTCGTACCGTCCGCAGCCGTATACTCTACGACATACGCCTGCTGTGTGCCCTGCAGGCCGTGCTTGATGCCTGAAATGGTTGCACCGGGGTATTGTGCCATCAGCGCCGCCTTGATATCCGGCACGTCGCTTTCATTCACAACGGTACCCTCCGCAAAATCGGGGATTGTCGCACCTGCTGTTCCGCCCGCGTTTCCGCCGGTCCCGTTTCCGCCCACGTCTGCGGTGGTTCCGGGGCCGCCCGGTATATCAGGGGAAACATCCGGGGTCAGGTCGGGCAGGAGGCTTGGCGTATTCGAGGGCGCAGGCGTCGGCGTACAGCCGGCCGCAGCGACGAGGAGCAGCACAAGCCCTATGCAAAAAATGCGTTTCATAGTTTTCCTCCTTTGATTACTGGCGCGCTTTTTGGGCACGCTGCGGGTTATCCCGCTGTTATTCGGGAATAGTATGCCCATACGCGATGAAATGTAAACTTTTTAGGTCTGCCCGGAACCGCAAGGGCATGCTCTGCGTATAAGAAATGTACAACAGGATGCGGACATTCGGCTGCAGCACAGGAAAACAGGAGGAACCATGAAAAAGAAAACAAAGTTTTTGGCGTTCGGGCTTGCAGCCATTCTGCTATTCGCGTTTGGGTGCGCGGCCCCGCAACCAATTGAAACTCCTGCACCGACAGATTCGGCGCCCGTAAGCGCGGAACCGCTGAAAGTTCCCGCGCTCAACCCGGCGAAGCCGCTATTGACACCGGAGTATGACAACGCGGATACAAAAAAGGCGGGAAGCGGCGTGAACGAATTCACGCTTGCGCTGATGCGGAAGCTGCATAAAAAAGGGGAAAACATGGTCGTTTCCCCGTTCTCCGTCTGGCTGACGCTTGCGGCGCTTGCAAACGCCACCAGCTCAAACGCCCTGCCACAGCTTCTGGAGGCTCTGGGCGTAAGCGACCTTACGGTAGGGGAACTCAACGCTTCCGTTTCCCGTATGCTATATGAGCTGACCGGCAACGAAGGCGAAACATACAACCCTCTTTCCATCGCGAATGCGTTGTTTGTAGACGAATCGGTCACGCTTAAGAAAGAGTTTGCGCAGCAGTTCCTGGATTATTACCGCGGTACTGCCATGAATGTGGATATGCAAAGCCCCGAGGCGATCAAAGCCATCAACGATTGGGCAAGCGAGCATACCAACGGCCTCATCACGGATATCGTCAAAGAGATCCCGGAAGATACCATCGTGGCTTTGGCGAACGCCATCTACTTCAGCGACCGCTGGGCTGTGGAGTTTGACGAAGCGCAGACAACGGATATGACGTTCCACGGAGCGGAAAAGGATGCAACCGTGCCCTTCATGCTGCGTGAAGGCGACGCGATCCCCTATTATGAGGATGAAACGCTGCAGGCTATCAACCTTTCGTTCAAAACCGGAAGCGGCATGTATATCCTGCTGCCCAAGGACGGCGACGCAGACACATTGATTGATACCATGGACGCCGAACGGTTTTTAGAGATTATTGCGGATACCAAGCCGTCCACCGGCAAGCTTCTTTTGCCCAGGTTCTCGCTGACTTCGGATTTTAAACTCAACGACGCGTTAAAAGAACTGGGCGTGCCGCTGCTGGATCCCGCCGGTCCCAGACTGACCGGGCTGGTGGAAGAAACGGACGCATTCATTAATGCTTCGCTGCATCAGGCGACGATCAGCGTGGATGAAAAGGGTACCACTGCCGCCGCCGTAACGGTGGAACTGATGCAACCGACCTCCATGCCGCTGCCCACCGAGCCGTTCAGTATGGTATGCGACAAACCCTTTGTGTTCATCCTGTACCGGTGGACGCCCGAAGGCGGAGAGCAGGCGCTCTTTACGGGCGTGGTGAACCAGCTGTAAGTAAGCTTGAAAGCTTGTTTACATATCGTTCATGGCATATAAGCTTCCACCATTTGCAAACCCGTTGCCGTTTTGCTATGCTATATCTATCTATGTAGCAAAGGCACAACGGATGGAAGGGGGCGCGGCGGGAACGGATGGATCCTGCTTAGCGGCAAAGGGTATGGAAAAGCCAACCTTGGAAGCGCTTTACGAAGCGCACGCCAGGACCGTTTACTGGGCGGCCTACGGCGTCTCGCGCGATGCGGAGGCGGCGGCGGACGCCGTACAGAACGCGTTTTTGAGCGCGCACCGCAATATGGAAACTTTAAATACGATGACAAACGAGCAAGCCCGCGCGTGGCTGTACCGCGTGGCGGTGAACAGCTCCATTGATATGCTTCGCCGCAACCGCCGCAGCATCCCCACGGAGGATGCGGGCGTAGCGGAACCGGACATGGGGCCGGGGCCGGAAGCGCAGGCCGAACAGAACGAAACGCGTGAGGTGGTCAAAAAAGCGTTAGACAATCTGCCCGAAAAATACCGGGAACCATTGTTCCTCTATTATTTTGCGGAATTGGATTATCACCAGATCGCGGCGCTTTTGCAAACGAGTGAAGGCACGCTCAAAAGCCGCATGTCCCGCGGACGCGATATGCTTAAAAACGAACTCAGGAAAGGAGGCGGGCTGTATGCGTAAAGAAAAGGACAATCGCGAACTTAATATCGATCTTCTGCTGCGCAACGTAGCGGAAAAAGAAAACGAAGCCCTGCCTCTTGAGGACTGGAAGCGCCAGCTGTTTAAAAAGATTGAAAGCGATGAACCGCATCGGGAAGAACAGCCCGCTGCGGAGGACGAATTATCCATGGTGGATGAGCTTGCGGCGCGCAGGCACAGGAACATGCGCAGGTTCACAATCGGCTTTTCCACCGTGGCGGCTGCGCTCCTCATCGTATTGGGAACGCGCCAGTATTGGCAGGAAGATTTCAAGGCGAAATCCGCGCTGCCGCAGGAGGAAATCCGCATGGCGGCGGAAGCGGCGCCCTATGACGCCGCACCGTCCGAGGCTGCGCTGCCCGAGGCGCTCTACGCTGCGCCCGAAGCCCCTGCCCTGGAAGCTCCCGCGTCCACGGAAGCGCCTGCGGCGGATATGGCGGGTACGGGCACACCCGCTCCCGTTGCTCCCGCGCCTTCCATACCGACGGATAATGCTGCGGGCAGCGCCCAAGCGGGCATACTCTCCGGGCCTGCGGAGCTTACGCCTGAGCAGAAAAAGGCCATAGACGTACTCAATGCCGCACTCCCTACGGAGCGGGGTAAGGTAGACCCTGCCACGGCGATTGTCGTGCGGCTTGAGCTCGTCACACTAAAAGTCCGCCCGCTTTCCGGCGGAGAAACGCAGGAAGTGACGCGTACGCTGGTCTATCAGATCACGGTAGGAGCGGATACCGGAGCGGCAATCACCTATGCGGTGGACGCCGAGACCTATGAGGTCCTGGGCGAAATCGTCGAGGAGTAGCGCATGGAACTAAAACTCCTTGGCGGGGAATTTTCCGTCTGCAAGCTGAATGGGCCGGAGGAAGTGGATTTTAGTGCGCCGTTTCTGTTTATCGGCAAAACGGATGAGGAAATTTCCCTTGTATGCCCCACGGAATACGCGCCGCAAAATGCGGCTGCCGCCGAGCACGGCTGGCGCGGCATGCGTATCTGCGGAGAACTGGATTTTTCGCTTACCGGCATATTGGCCCGGCTTGCTGGTATTTTGGCGCAAAACGGCATTCCGATATTTGCGGTCTCCACCTATAATACGGATTATATCTTCATAAAAAACGATACCCTGTTCCATGCTGTGGATTGTTTACAGCAGGCAGGGTATCTCTTCGTTTCATAACCGGGTAGGTTTCAGGCCTGTTCTTCTTCCTCATAGGGCATGACGTCGCCGCCAATAAAGCTCCGCCCCGCCGCGTTGCAGGCAGTGAGCACGGAATAGCTTCCGGCCGTTGGGTCCAGCACCCAGTCATTCTCCTCCGTTACCGCCTGGATCAACCGCGTCTGCAGGCCTACGGGTTTTGCGTGCGGGTGACATTTCGAGGCGGGTTCATGCCAAACGTCCGGCAGCGTATGGTCCCGCCATACGCCCTTGGCGCGCTTGGGGCGTTTCTGAAGGACGATCAGGTATTCGGCGGTCCGCCGCGTGCGGTATCCCATGCCGATACGCCCCTTGTCCCACACGATCATATCCACCGTCTCAAGTCGCGTGTCCTCCATCCAGCATGGAATTCCCTCGCACAGGTGGAATTTATCCACCCACAAAAATAGGTGGCCGCTTTTTTTCAATACCCGATCAAACTCCAATAAAAAGTCGCGGATGAGCGGTTCCTGCATTTGCGGCAGCTTTGCGCGTTCCATGCCTCTTGTGACGCCCTCGTTGCCGTAACTGAGCTTATCTAATACGCCCCGGTATTGCGGGTCGAAGAATGCCGCGGAAATGCTTTCCTCCCGGATTGCGCCCAACAGAAGCAACCCATCGACGCAGTTGCGCCCACAGGGACGGATCCGGCAGTTGGGAACCAACGGGGAGGAAAAGGTCATGCGGCGCTCCTGCAAAGAAATTTGGGCAGTAGAGTCGATTCAGGTAGATTCAGCTTATTGTACCATATAGTAGTTCGCACGCAATTATTTTTCCAAGAAATTATTAGCAAATTGTTTGTCGAAATCCCAGGTGAGTACGCACTATCCATCGTTTTCGCTTCAGAGGATAAAAGCACTGCCGCCGCGCTTGCAAAATTCCACGTATTTGTGCTAGAATATTCTCCATACAGGCAATGCGATGACGGAGCCGGGCACTTTTGCTGTGCATGGAAAGAGAACGCTGCCGGGAAACCCCCGTGCTGAAAGCAGCGTATGCGGCAAATGATGCGCCCTTTCTCTCCCGAGCGTCCCCGGTGAAGCCCGGTCTTGGGTGCGTAGTCGGCGGCGGGTAAGCCCGATACAGCGGCAAAGGCTCCGTTTTGCGGGGTGAATTTGGGTGGTACCACGAACGCATGATGCGCATCGTCCCTTCACGGGACGGTGCGTTTTTTTATTGCAATTATGAATGGATGACAGGAGGCAGGAACGATGCTTGAAACGTTAAAATCCATAGGAGAGCAGGCCTGGGCGCGCCTGCGGGAAGCCAAGGGGGAAGGCGACATCGAAGCCCTCATGGTAAGTGTGCTTGGCCGCAACGGGACTTTGACCGAGGTGCTGCGCACCATGGGCAAGCTAGGCCGTGAAGCCCGCGCGGAACTGGGGCAGGAAGCAAACAGATTGAAGCGGGAACTGGAAACGGCAATTTCCGAAAAGCGCGCCGCCATCGCCGCGGCGGAAAAAGAGCTGCGCTTTCAGCGCGAAACGCTGGATATTACCGAACCCGGCAAGCGGATATTGCCGCGCGGCAGGCTCCACCCCATGACGCAGACCTACCGGGAAATTCGGGACGCGCTCATCGGCATGGGCTTTATCACGTTTGACGGCCCGGAAGTGGAACTGGATCAATACAATTTCGAGCTGCCCAACATGCCCCCGGACCACCCTGCCCGGGATATGCAGGACACATTCTATATCAACGACAACGTGGTGCTTCGGACCCATACCACCAACTGCGAGCCGAGGGCGCTGCTGACTATGGAGCCGCCGTTCCGCGTCGTCATCCCCGGCCGCTGCTTCCGCGTGGACGAAGTGGATGCCAGCCACTCCCCGATCTTCATGCAGATGGAAGGCCTGGTGGTAGATAAAAACATCACCCTGGCGGATCTGAAGGGCACTCTGGAGGCATTCGTGCACGCCGTGTTCGGCGAGGACGTCAAGACAAGGTTCCGCCCGAGCTATTTCCCGTTCACGGAGCCTTCCGCGGAGCTGGACATCTCCTGCACCATATGCGGCGGCAAAGGCTGCCGCGTGTGCAAGCATACCGGCTGGCTGGAAATATTGGGCTGCGGCGTCACCAACCCGCACGAAATCGAAAACTGCGGCCTCGACCCGCACGAGTGGAGCGCGTTCGCGTTCGGCCTGGGCGTGGACCGTGTGACGAGCCTGAAGTACGGCATTACCGACATCCGGCTTGAGTATGAGAACGACGCCCGCTTCCTGAGTCAGTTTTGATAGATAATGAAAGGTATAGTCCCTATAGAATAATGTCCGCTTTCTTTTGGTTCTTTTCTTTCGTGGAAAGAAAAGAACCGTCCCCCAAATCTCTGTAAGGAGGATTGACTGATATGAAATTGCCTTTGAAATGGCTCAAGGAATATATCGAATACGACGTGACCCATGAGGAATTCGTGGAAAAAATGATGTGGCGCGGGTTCGAAGTTGCGGATGTCCTGCCCGAGCTTCCGGACGTTTCCGGCGTCGTGGCCGGACGCGTGCTAAAGGTTGAAGAACATCCCAATGCGGAAAAGCTGCATGTCTGTACCGTGGACGCGGGCGAAGGAAGCCTGCGTACCATCGTCTGCGGCGCACCCAACGTATACGAGGGTATGATCGCCCCCGTGGCGCTGCCAGGTGCTACGCTGCCCGGCGGAATTAGCATATCCCCCACCGTCATGCGCGGGGTGGAGAGCGCTGGCATGCTGTGTTCCGGCAAGGAACTCGGGATAACGGACGCCGATTACCCCGGCAGCGAGGTGCACGGCCTGCTGGATATTCAGGGCGAGCACGTGCCCGGCCAGCCCATCGCCGCGGCGCTGGGATTGGATGATGTGGTATTCAACATCGAACTTACGCCCAACCGGCCGGATTGCCAGAGCATACTGGGTATCTGCCGGGAGGTGGCGGCGGCGCTCGACAAACCTTTCCAAGAACCCGCCATTAAGTCGGTCAAGGGCGAAGGCCGTGCGGAAGAGTACGCGAAAGTGACGGTGCTGAACACCGAGCTTTGCCCCCGCTACGCCGCGCGCGTGGTGACGGATATCAAAATCGAGCCTTCCCCCGCCTGGATGCAGAAAAAGCTTCGCAGCGTGGGCCTCAGGCCCATCAACAACATCGTGGACATCACCAACTACGTGATGATCGAATACGGCCACCCCATGCACGCGTTCGACCTCGCCTGCGTGGCGGACGCGCATATCGTTGTGCGTAACGCGCACGAAAATGAGACCGTACGGACGCTGGACAGCAAAGACAGGCCCGTGGATCCTTCCATGCTGCTGATCGCGGACCCGCAGAAGGGTGTCGGCATTGCGGGTGTCATGGGCGGCGAGAATTCCGAAATCAAGCCGGAAACCAAGGCCGTGCTGTTTGAAAGCGCCGTGTTCAAAAACAGCAACATCCGCGCCACCGCAAGGAAGCTCAGGCATATGACGGACGCCGCCGCCCGCTTCATCAAGGGCGTGGAGCCGGTGAACGCCGGGCTGGCTTTAGACCGCGCCATCGAGCTGGTGGAGGAATTAAAAGCCGGGCGCGTTATCGGCGACGTCATCGACGTCTGCGCCGCGAACCTGCATAACCGCGAAGTTAACATCGACGTCGCGCATGTCAACCGCATTTTGAACACCGCCTTTACCGGCAAGGAAATGGCGGATATGCTGTCTACAATCAATATCTCCTCTACGCCGCGCGGCCAAAAGCTGCTTGTGAGCGTGCCGCATTACCGCACGGATATCGAAAGCGGCATCGAGGCGGATTGGGATATCGCCGAGGAAATCGCCCGCATCTACGGGTATTACAACATCGCGCCCACCCTCATGCGCGGGGACACGTTCCGCGGCAGGCTGACCCCGAACTTCCGGCTGGATGATGCCGTCAAGGACAGCCTTGTCGCGCTTGGCGGATATGAAATGTACAACTATAACTTCACCGGTCCCGCGGCGCTTGAAGCGCTGCGCCTCCCGGCGGAGGATGAAAAGCGTAAGGCCGTGCGCATCGTAAACCCCTTTGGCGAGGATCAGAGCCTCATGCGCACCACGCTGTACATCGGCATGCTCAAGTCCGCCGCGCTCAACATCAACCGCCGCACCAGTCAGGGCCGCTTCTTTGAAGTGGGCAACGTCCATATCGACAACAACGATGTGCTGGCCGAAGAGCGCAAACTGGTGGGCCTCTTATTCATGGGCGAAGGGGAAGACTTCTTCACGCTCAAGGGTGCCGTGGAGCAGCTTCTTGAAGTCCTTCAAATTCCGGACGTCCGCTTCGTGCGCGGCGGCGGCGCGTACCTGCATCCCGGCCGCGCGGCGCTTGTGTATTCCAGTGATACGCTTGTAGGCGAGCTTGGCGAGGTCCATCCGGATACGGCCGCCGCCTTCGATATCGACGCCCGCGTGTACGTTGCGGAACTCTCATTCGCTTCCCTCTTCGCGCTTTCTACCCGCTCCCGCACCTACAAGGCGCTGCCGCGCTATCCCGTGGTGCAGCGTGATCTCGCGGTGCTTGTGGAAGAAAGCGTAACGGCGGAAACATTGAAGGCCGCAATCGAAAAAGCCGGAGGCCTGCCCACAGGCGTGCTGGTGGAGAGCGTGCAGCTATTCGACGTGTTCCGCGGCGGCACAGTGCCCCCGGGTAAGAAAAGCATGGCTTATTCCTTCACGCTCCGCGCGGAGGACAGAACGCTCAATGACGAGGACATTACGGCTTCCGTGAAAGCGATACTTGATTCGCTCTCTGCCGCGGGCGGCAAGCTCAGGGAGTGAATAATGAATAATTATTGAGACTCCTTACAGAATTTCAATGAATTAACAAAGGCTCCGTTTCTCACAAGAAATGCGGAGCCTTTCGCATGGTCTGTTTTCATTACAAGCAGTCTGTTTTTACCTAAACGGACAATTGCGTTGGTTTTTAAATAGCCCCAAAATTAACTTTTCGGTAAATAAGATATGGAATACTCCGGCGGCGGGAAATCGTCCGGCAGGATGGTCTCATCCCCATCCTTCAGCTTCGAAAGCACGGTGAAGCCCCATTCGGAGTCGGAGCGTTTGACAATCAGCCTATAATTGTCGGCGATGATGCCTTTCTTGCTGATTGACGCTCCAGACATCCATCTGTCGTCCACATCAAAGGAAAGATAAAAGGTATCATTGCCAAGATATTGGTATGCGCTCAAGTAATACTCCGGGTATTCCGGGTCACCGGCCCATATATAGTACGTGCCGTCTTTGCAAATGATCCGCTCATCTTCTTCGTCCCCATAGTTTGCGTTTGCATCCGGGATATCCATGTTAATGATACTGCGGACCAGCGCGGATGCTTTTTTAGAAGAAAAGGATAATTGATACTCCCCTATGTCATCCGGAGGAGAAGGTAGTTTCTCATAGAATGCCTGATGATAGTAACTGTACAGGATGGAAATGCTATTCCATTTTTCAAGCTCATCAGGGTGAAAATAGGGGTCAATATAAGAAACCCTGTCGGCGAGGTCGTTCAGTTTCGTACTTTCCAAGGCGTTAATTTCCTGCTGCGTTATATCTTTCTCCATTCTTTGTTTCAGCCATTTGGTGGCGCGCGCATTGATATGCTGCTGTTCATTATAGAATGCGGACCGGTTGATCAAATGAGCAATGCCTTCGGGTCGGCAAACATCGGGCAGAAGGACCTCTCCGTTCTCATCCTCCAGCTTGGAAACTACGGTAATCCCCACGCGGAGGAGGAGCGCTTGACGACTAAGCGCCTCATGTCCCAGCGAATACCGTGGTCTTCATCTGCGCCGGGTGTGGTAGAAACATCCCAGTCAAAGTCGACATAAAACAGGCCGTGCCCTAGATACCGGTATCCTGAAACCAGAAAATCACCCATTTGAATATCGTTCCAGGCTACGGTATACACCCCGTCTTTGCATACAATTTCACTCCCAAACTGTCCGTCCGCTTTCAATTCCGGTATGTCTATCCCGAGCAATTGTTTTATAAATTCGTTTGCTTTCCCGGCGGACATATAACAAGCGCTCCCATTTTCGCCATCCGGCGGATAAGCGTCCTGAAAAGAAAGCGTGCCCCAGCCCGGCCTCGAATACAGCGGCAAACGCATGGGGATGCCGTAATAGATATAAAGTGGTATGAGAAGTTGTTCTTTGCTCAACTCCCGCGCATCAAAAAAGCAATCCGTGAAGGAAACAAGATACGCTACGGCAGACAGCGCCCGGAGTTCATCCTCCGTGAGACTTTCCTTGGGAACACCCGTAACATCCGCCATGCTGTTCCACCAGAGCCCACCCAATTCTTCTTGCTTGGGGAAGTACCCTTCCCTCCTTATTGCCTGCGCAATGAGGGAAAGCGCCGCCGCCTTCTCCCCCTTTGCCAAATTTTCTTTGGCGGACTCCACCAAAGTATCCGTTGTTTCAATTGGCGGTGCGGGCGTAAAAGATGGAGCTGGGGTAACTACCGCAGGGGTGGAAGTCGGCTCGGGAACAGCCATATTGGGCGCAGCGCATCCAGCCGCGGTGCAGATAAACAAAACAGCACATGTCAAGGCGCAGAATCGATGACGCAGTTCCATATGGTTGTTCCCTTTCCGGATATTGCTATGATGTGAATTTATTGAAACATTTTCCCATTATGATGTCAATTAAACTGATGCTACACATTGTGCTTTGTCAAATAAAATTGCAGGAGCCCTCTGAAATGAGTTAATCCCCACTGGGGTTTGGAAATTGGGCAGCACATAGTTTTTCATAGAACCATCCTCCAAAACAAAAATGAGCCTTCAACAAGCGCAAAGCGCTCAATGAAAGCTGAAATAATACTACCAATATACCATTCTGTTTGGAATAAATCCTCTGACAAATGATTCTGACAATCGTTTTATTTCATTGATTATCCATTATGAAATTCACTTCCCCCGTTCATGCATCATCCCTATAGCAATCCTTCTCAGTCGTTCCGGTTTATTGTCCCCCGGATGCCGGGCGCAGTGCAACAAAAGCTTGCGCTTGATTTCGCCCACCTTTTCACCGGGGGCAAGATTGAGCCATTCCATAATGTCCTTGCCCGTGCATTGCAACTCTTTTTCGGAAAACGGCGCGCCTTCCATGCACATTCTGTTGAGCACCGCGCGCCAGCGGTTCGCCTGAAAAGTCGCGCAAAGGCCGGAACCCCTTACATCCGCCTCCCGGATCTCGCACAGCCGCTGTGCGCGCTCGTACCCGACGCAGGCAAACTTGGTCCGAAGCGTCGTTTCCCTTGCGCGCCCGTTGAGGTCGTACATATGCTGCTCCACCAGAAAGGCTACCTCGTCTGTGAGCGCGGCAGGATATCGCAGCCTTTCCAATATTACCCGGGAAATGGGCGCGCCCAAAATGTCGTGCCCCAGCATGGGCGTAGAGCCGTGCGGAAGCAGATTGGCAGGGTTCACTGCATGGCCGCCCGCGTCGGGCGGGAGGCCCTTCTCCCGGAGTGCTGCGGGCTTGCCGATATCGTGCAAAAGCCCCGCAAGGCGCATTAAAAGCGTCGGCGGCGCTTCCGCGCAGGCGTGGAAGTTGTGATGCAGCACGTCGTAGGCGTGATATTGCGGGCGCTGGGCTACTCCGTCCCCTTCCAGCAGTTCGGGGATGACATGGGGCAGCGCGTTCATTTCATAGAGCAAATTCAACCCCCGCAGCACGGGGGAACGCTGCCCTTCCGTCAGCTCCGGGTAGCGGACGTCCGAAAGCAGGATTTTGTTCAGCTCGTCCCGCTTCCGCTCCCAGGCGATATCTTGTAGGCCGCTTACATTTTCGCACGCCGCCTTCCATGTCGCCCCCTCAATCGTAAACCCAAGCTCGCACGCGAAGCGAACAAGCCGCAGCACCCTCAGCCCGTCGTCCCGCAATATGACGGCGGGGTCCTTTGACGTCGCGCGGATAAGGTTGTTCTTGATATCCGCAATGCCGCCGGTCGGGTCGGTCACTTCCCCGGAAAGGATATCCGCGTACAGCGCGTTGCAGGTAAAGTCCCGCCGGAACGCGTCGTCTTCAATCGTTTGGCTGAAACGTACCGCCTCCGGCCTGTGGGCCCCGCCTTCGCCGTACACGTCTCCCCGGAATGTGGTGTGCTCAAAATGGTACCCACCCGCGTGAATCTCCACGGTGCCGAATTCAAGCGCCTTGGGGGTGCATTTGTATGTATGGGCCTTGCACAGCAGCAGCACGTCCTCCGGCAGCATTTTGGAGCAGACGTCCATATCATTGGGCAGAAGCCCTAATTGCGCGTTCCTGGGCATGCCGCCCACGGCATATAAAACTGCGCCCGCTTCTTGAAATAAGCGGGCGAGCTGTGTCAGTTCGGTTGGATAATTCGGCAAATACATGCGTGGCTCCCCGTTAAAATCATGAATAATGTATAAGCTGTTGAAATCCCTGAATGATTTATGATCCATTATACAGTATTCATTGCTGCGGCGGCGGTTGCCGCCGCAACGCGATTATTCTTCCCCGTCGAGCAGTTTCCCTTCCATCTGCGTGATGTCGAGTTCCGCTTCGGCAGCTTCGCATTCTCCGTTCTCCGCCTTGGGCGCAATCGCGATAGAAACCACCCGTGTGCCTCCGTCTGCGCGCATGAGCCGCACGCCCTGCGTGCCGCGGCTTGCGAGTTGGCTGATCTGCTCCACCGGCATACGGATCACCATGCCGTCGTCGCGGATGAGCAGCAGATCTTCGTCGCCCGTCACCATGGCGACGCCGCAGAGATCGCCTGTCTTTTCCGTGATCTGCATGGCGATAATACCCTTGCCGCCGCGCTTCTGGCCGCGGTAGGCGTCCTCCGGCGTGCGCTTGCCCATGCCATTCTCGGTTACGGTCAAAATATCCGCTCCCGGCATAACCTTGAGCAAATCTACCACGACATCTTCCTCACCCAGCGATATGGATTTTACGCCTGTGGCGTTGCGTCCCATGGCGCGCACGTCGTTCTCGTCAAAGCGGATGCACTTGCCCTTGCTGGTGGCTAACATAAATTCGTCGTTTCCGCCGGAAAGCTCCACGGCGATCAGTTCATCGCCCTCGCGCAGGTTCTGGGCGATGAGGCCGCCCTTGCGGATATTGTCGAAATCCGAAAGAGGCGTTTTTTTGATCACGCCCAGCCTCGTCGCCATCACAAGGTATTCGCCCTCGTCGTCCTTGGTGACGGGGAACATGGCGGTAATGCGCTCGCCGCCCGAGAGCTGCAGCAGGTTCACAATGGCCGTGCCCTTCGCGGCGCGCCCGGCCTCGGGGATAACATAGCACTTGATTTTGAATGCGCGCCCAAAGTTCGTAAAGAACAGGATATGTGCGTGCGTGGAGGTCACGAACAGCTGCTCCACAAAATCCTCCTCGCGCGTGCCCTGGCCCATCACACCGCGCCCGCCTCTATTCTGCGCGCGGTACGTATCGGAGGAAAGGCGCTTGATGTAGCCGAACCTTGTCAGCGTGACGCACATCTCCTCTTCCTGAATGATGTCGTCCATATCGATATCCTCGATAATGTCCGTAATCTCCGTGCGCCTTTTGTCGCCGTACTTGCGCTTGACCTCAAGCGCCTCGTCCCGGATGATACTAAGCAGCAGCTTCTCGTCGGCCAGTATGCTCATCAGGTACGCCACGGTCTTCGTGAGCTCGTCAAACTCGGCAAGTATCTTTTCTCGCTCCAGCCCCGTCAACCGCTGCAAACGCATGTCGAGTATCGCCTGGGCCTGCTTTTCGCTAAAATCGAACCGCGCCATCAAACGGGCCTTCGCTTCCGGCCCGTTGGGGGAGGATTTGATCAGGTCTACAATCTCGTCGATGTTGTCAAGCGCCTTGATAAGCCCTTCCAGAAGGTGCAGACGCTCCTGCGCGCGCTCCAGGTCATACTGCGTGCGGCGGGTGACGACCTGCTTCTGGTGCGCAAGGTAATGCGAGAGCATATCCCGTAGCGTAAGCACCTTCGGCTCGCCGTCCACCAGCGCGATTGTAATCACGCCGAACGTGTCCTGCATGGCTGTGTGCTTGTAAAGCTGGTTCAATATGACGTTGGCGTTCACGTCCTTTTTGAGGTCGATCACAATCCGCATGCCCGTGCGGTCGGTCTCGTCCCGAAGATCCGCGATGCCCTCGATTTTCTTATCGTGTATCAGCTCCGCAATACGCTCCACCAGCCGCGCCTTGTTCACCTGGTAGGGAATCTCTGTCACGATGATGCGGCTCTTGTTCTGCGGAAGCTGCTCGATTTCCGCCTTGGCGCGTACCACAATGCGCCCGCGCCCCGTGTGATATGCGGAAGCGATGCCGGAACGGCCCATGATCACGCCGCCCGTCGGGAAATCCGGCCCGGGGATATGCTCCATCAGTTCGTCCACCGTGGCATCCGGGTTATCGATCAGGCAGCACAGTGCGTCGATCGTCTCATTCAGATTGTGCGGCGGGATATTCGTCGCCATGCCCACCGCGATACCGCCCGAGCCGTTTACCAGCAAATTCGGGAAGCGGGAAGGGAGCACGCTCGGCTGCAACAGCGTCTCGTCAAAGTTGGGTACGAAATCAACGGTGTTCTTTTCAATATCCGCCATCATTTCAGCAGCCAGCTTGGAAAAGCGCGCTTCCGTGTAGCGCATGGCCGCTGCCGAGTCGCCGTCTACCGAGCCGAAGTTGCCGTGGCCTTCCACCAGCGGGTAACGGGTGTTGAAATCCTGTGCAAGGCGCACCATGGCGTCGTATACGGAGCTGTCCCCGTGCGGGTGGTATTTGCCTAAGACGTCGCCCACGATACGCGCGGATTTACGGAACGGCTTATCCGGCTGCAAACCCAGCTCGTCCATGGAATATAAAATGCGGCGGTGCACGGGCTTCAGGCCGTCCCGCACATCCGGCAGGGCGCGGTTGATGATAACCGCCATCGCGTAGGAAATGAAGGAGTGCTTCATTTCATGCTCGATGGGCAATGGCTGTAT
This sequence comes from Bacillota bacterium, assembly GCA_023409435.1. GTDB lineage: Bacteria > Bacillota > Clostridia > Christensenellales > CAG-138 > JAEYLA01. The sequence continues at coordinate 85,064 of JAEYHP010000055.1, forward strand.
GCGGAGGATATCGCTCATAAGTTTCTTACGTACCTTTCTGCTGTTTTAGGGTACGTTGGGGGCCTTGCCTTCGGGCCCACAGTTCGTAATGGTCGTCCTGCGTCGCATATGCTCCGCGTACTTCCTTACTCACTGGGACTACACTTCGCTTCATCCGTCACCGGCGGCGCTCAGCTTCGTCCCCCAAACCCCTACCAAAGGGACGTCGTCCCTTTGGAATCCCCAATGCAGGGTAATTATATGTCCGCTTTCTTTTATTTCTTTTCTTTCGTGCAAAGAAAAGAAACGTACTCTTATATATCCAAATCAGTAACGAGCTTCGAGTTCGCCTCAATAAACTCGCGCCTAGGTTCAACCTTGTCGCCCATCAGTATGGTGAATATCTCGTCGTCCACCAGCATGTCGTCATCGAGCTGCACCTGCTTCATGATGCGGCGGTCCGGGTCCATGGTGGTTTCCCAGAGCTGATCCGGGTTCATTTCGCCTAAGCCCTTGTAACGTTGGATATTGGGCTTGGGGTCGCGGCCGATCTCGGTGAGGGTGGCTTCGAGTTCCTCGTCAGAATATGCGTAGCGCTCAATTTTGCCGCGGCTGATCTTATACAGCGGCGGCTGGGCCACGTATACGTACCCTTGCTCAATAAGCGGGCGCATGTGCCGGTAGAAGAACGTCAGCAGCAGGGTACGGATATGGCTTCCATCCACGTCCGCGTCCGTCATACAGACAATCTTGTGGTATCTGAGCTTGTTCACGTCAAAATCCGTATCCAGACCCGCGCCAAAGGCGGTGATCATGGCCTTGATTTCCGCATTGGCCAGGATCTTGTCAAGGCGCGTCTTTTCCACGTTGAGTATCTTGCCGCGCAAGGGGAGAATGGCCTGGTACTGCGGGTTCCTTCCCTGTTTGGCGGAACCGCCCGCGCTGTCGCCCTCCACAATAAACAGCTCGCACTTTGCGGGGTCCTTTTCGCGGCAGTCGGCCAGCTTGCCTGGCAGCGCGGTGCTGTCGAGCGCCGTCTTCCTCCGGGTCAGTTCGCGCGCTTTTCGTGCCGCGTCCCTCGCGCGGAACGCCGTGATGCATTTGTCGATCAGCAGCCGCCCGATGGCAGGGTTCTCTTCCAGGTACGTAGCAAGCCCGTTTGCAACCGCGCCGTCCACCAGCGGGCGAATATCGGCGTTGCCGAGCTTGGTCTTGGTCTGGCCTTCAAACTGCGGCTCCATCAGCTTTACGCTGATGATGGCGGTCATGCCCTCGCGAATGTCCTCGCCGGAAAGCGCGGGGTCGGCAGGCTTCAATAAGTTGTACTTGCGGGCGTAGTCGTTGATGACGCGTGTGAGTGCGCTTTTAAAGCCCACCAGGTGCGCGCCGCCCTCTATGGTGGAGATGTTGTTGGCAAACGTGAATATCGTCTCGTTGTAGCCGTCGTTATACTGCAGCGCCACTTCCACGCTCGCGGTCTCGGCAGCGCCCTCCTCCCGCGCGGCGGAAATATAGATGGGCTCAGGGTGCAGCACCTCTTTGTTTTTGTTCAGGTGCTTCACAAAGGAGACGATGCCGCCCTCGTAGCAGAACGCCTTATGCATGGCCTGGCCCTCGCGCTGGTCCTCCACGCAAATCTGAATGCCTGCGTTCAGGAAGGCAAGCTCGCGCAAACGGGTGACCAGCGTTTCAAAGTGGAAGTTTACTTCGTCGAATATCTCCGCGTCGGGCAGGAACCATATGGTGGTGCCGTGCTCTTCGGCCGCGCAGGACCCGATGTTCTCTACGTCCGTGGACGGAATGCCCCGCACGTAGGTCTGCTGGTAGACATCCCCTTCGCGGCAGACGGTGGCGACAAGCTTTTCGGAAAGCGCATTTACGCAGCTTAAGCCCACGCCGTGCAGGCCGCCGGAGACCTTGTATCCCCCGCCGCCGAACTTGCCGCCCGCGTGCAGCATGGTAAGCGCCACTTCCAGCGCGTCCTTGCCGGTTTTTTCGTGGTAACCCACGGGGATGCCGCGGCCGTCATCCTGTACGGTGACGGAATTGTCCGCGTGGATGGTGATGGAAATATTCTTGCAGTATCCGGCCAAAGCTTCGTCGATGGAGTTATCCACAATTTCGGTCACCAGGTGGTGCAAGCCCCGGGTATCCGTGGAGCCGATGTACATGCCGGGCCTGCGGCGCACTGCCTCCAGGCCCTCGAGCACCTGGATTTGCGAGGCGTCGTAGGAGGATCCGTTCTGTCCATTCTGGAGTATCGCGTTTTGTTCCATGAGGTATCTATCCTTTCGCGCGCCCGCCACCGGGCGCTTGGTGGTAAAAAATTTGCTGTATCCAAATTTGGAACGTAGGGGGCTCTGCCCCCTAACCCCTGCCAAAGGGACAGCCAAGGTACCCAGTGTTCTGAAACCGATTCACTGGATCGGTTTCTGCCCTACAGGCACCGAACCCGCTTTCCTGCGGAAAGCCCCTTTGGAATTTCTGACGCATAATTGTCCGCTTTCTTTTGGTCTTGCACCCGAATGGCATATTCGGGGATCTTTCAAGGATTGATGTGCGGCTTTGGCCGCACTACCGATCTTTCGTGGAAAGAAAAGCAGCGTACTTTATCCATTTAAAAGCTCGTTCAGCCCGTCGCTCATAAAACGTTTTTGCAGCGTTAATGGGCTGATGGCGGAGGCGATTACGCGCACGGCGTCGCTTTTTTCGTCCTGCACCAGCAGGTAGGCGCGCTCCCCTTCCTCGCAGGGGGTAAAGCGCTTCTGTTCCTTTGCAAGGCGGATAAACTGTGCAGTTTCCGGCGAGGCGAGCGCGCTCTTTATATCCAATATGGCGATAACGTCTCTGGATGGAACGCAGACTTCCCAGCCGATGTGTACGATCATTTGTGTTCTCCTTCCGAGCGGCGCCGTCCATACGGCAAAGCAAGAATTTTAAAGCGTTTTAAGTATTCCCCATATCCGCTTTTGTAACGGTCCCATTCGCAACCTGATATACCGTCATATCCGTAATGCCCGCGTTCGCAAGCCCGGCCAGCTGCGTGCAGGTCAAAAACGTCTGGGAGCCCCGCATGGCCAGGGCCAGCATCTTCTGCCGCGCCCCATCCAGCTCCGATAATACGTCGTCCAGCAGCAGCACGGGCGGTTCCCCGCCCAGCTCCTCCATCAGCGCAAGCTCGGAAAGCTTCAATGCAAGCGCTGCGGTGCGCTGCTGCCCCTGCGAGCCGTAGGCGCGCACATCCACGCCGTCAAGTTCCATCCGGATATCGTCCCGGTGCGGGCCCTGCTGCGTGGCGCCTGTGCGGATATCGCGCTCCAGGGAGGCAGCAAGCCCCTGCCGCATCCGTTCAGCGGTCTGCTGTACGTCCCCCGGTTCAAATGCGGGCTCATATGCCACCTGCAGCCGCTCCCCGCCGGAGAGCTCTTTGTGAAGGTTCCCAGAGAGCGCCGCAAGCTTTTCCATAAACCCTGCCCGGACGTGGATCAACGCCGCCCCGAGTATACTCAGCTGCTCATCCCAGGGTGCAAGCAGCGCGGGGGTAACGGAGGGGTTTTTCAAAAGCGCGTTGCGCTGCTTCAATGCCAGGTTGTATTGCTGCAGGCGGTAGTAATAGGCGGGCTGAAGCTGGGAAAGCTCCATATCCATAAAGCGCCGCCGCTCCGCAGGGCCCTGCTTGATGAGGCGCAGGTCCTCCGGCGAAAACATCACCACATGCAGCGTGCCCAACAGTTCGCCTGAGCGGGAAAGCGGCATGTCGTCCACTTTCAATTCCCGCCGCCCTTCATTGAACAGGCGGCATTCGATTTTATGTGTGCCGGTGCGCTTGTGTAGCTCCAGCCCCACGTAGGCGCTCTCCTGCCCGTAACGGATCAGTTCCGCATCGTGCCGTGTACGGTGGCTCCGCCCCAGGGCACATAAAAACAACGCCTCGAGCACATTGGTCTTGCCTGCGGCGTTTTCGCCGAGCAGCACGCATAACCCCTGCGCGGGCTTCCATACCAGGCGCTCATAGCTGCGGTATTGCTGCAGGCGGGCAAGCGTAATCTGCATGGGATATCCTTTATGTCAGGCATTCCCCGCGAACCTCTGCACACAAAAAAAGCCCGCCGGGTCTATAAGAAAAGTATACCACAAAAAGCGCGCGTTGTATATATATTTAAGAAGAAAGGGAGTGCGGAAATGAAGGGAAGCGCATAAAAACAAGGCGAAAACACTAGACTTTTCGCCCGGGGTTCGTTCAAAAAGTGGTATGTTGGAGGTTCCACCTCCAAACCTCCGTTTAGGGCCGTAACGGCCCTAAAAACCCATTTTTACGCCAGCATGGCGGGCGCGTAATTGCGGATGTAGTGGAGCAGGGCGGCGGTCAGCTTTTCGTGGCCTGTTTCGTTGGGGTGCATGCCGTCCTCGCAGATATAGGAGCGGTAGTCCTCGTCCTTGAGCATGGAGGCGCGCAGCAGCATCAGCGGGGTTTCGGTAATTTGCGCCACGCGCTCCACCGCCATGCT
>JAEYHP010000060.1 GCA_023409435.1 Bacillota bacterium
GCTTGATTTGCAGTGAGATTTCGTTGATGGTGGCGGAAAGCTCTTCCACGGAGCTTGCCTGCTCGGTGGAGCCCTGGGAAAGCGCCTGCGCGCCGCTTGCCACCTGGTTGGAGCCGCTTGCCACCTGCTCGGAGGACTGGCTGATCTGAATAAGCGCGCTGTTGAGGGAGGCGAGGATACGCTGGAGAGAGGCTTTGATGGGTGCAAAATCGCCCGCATAGTCTATGGTGACGTCAACCGCCATATCACCATCGGCCATGGTGCCTAAGGTGTCAGAGATGTTGCCGATATAGGTACGCAGGATCTCGATGAGGGCGCGGGTACTATTTGCAAGCGAACCAAGCTCGTCACGGGACTGGTAGGCGATGGAGGCCGAAAGGTTCCCGGCTGCGAGCTGTTTGGCCGCTCCCTCAATTTCCAGTATGGGCTTTGTAATGCTGCGCACGATGTAGACACATAATACAATGGCTACCACAACGGCTACGGCGCAAACCACAATTGTGATAACAAAGGAGCTGTTCTTGGCCGCCATGCTCTGAGAATAGAAGGTATTTGCGCGCGTGGCTACGCCTTCCCCAATCTCGGCTGCAATATCCCGCGCCTGCTGTGCAATGGGCGCGTACTGCTCCTGGAATAAATCCAGCGCTTGGTCTTTTTTGTTTGCATAAACGAGTTCAACGATTTGCTCCCGGACGGGTTTTCCTTCCGCCACTGTAGCCCTCAGATTTTCCAGCTTATCCGCATCTTCCAGCAGCACGGTCTCCAGCGAGTCGATGGAGGCGGTGAATTCCGCTACCACAGACGTGATACTTTCGGAGTAGGCGTCGACCTGTTCCGCCGTATCCGCAACCATCATATTCAGCATCTGTTTTTCAAGCTCCTGCAAGCTGCGGCGGATACTCATTGCCCCAGTGGCAGCGTTATAAGAATTGTCATGAAAAACCGTAAAATTGTCTGAGATGGACTGCATGCTGAGCAATATAGCAATAAGCGTGCCAACAAACAAAGCGATAACAATAACAAACGTAATGATCAGCTTTTTAGAGATTGACAAATTCTTCATAATAGTTCCCTCATTATAAAAATTTAAATAGTAAACTTATATGGATTCTCGTGTAAGCAGTTTTTCGATATCCAGCAACAGCTTGACCTGCCCATCCGCTTTGCCGATTCCTTTGATGTAGCTGCCTGATGCTGCGCTTTCTTCCGGCGGAGGCACGATATCGCCCCGCTCAATGCGCAGCACCTCTGTCACCTGGTCCACAATTAACCCGGCAATGCGTGTCGTCGTATCCACAACGATCACGCAGGTGCGGTCCGTATATTCCTCCGGTTGCTTGTGAAATTTCAGCCGCATGTCGATGACAGGGAGGATCTTCCCCCTTAGATTGATAACGCCCTTCACGTACGCGGGTGTATCCGGCAGGCGTGCGATGGGTTGTATGCCGATAATTTCCTTGACATATCCGATTTCCACGCCCAGCGCCTCGCTGTCCACAAGGAATGTCAGATACCTTCCCTGCTGGGTGTCCTCCCATTCCTCGTGCAGAACCTCCTGTTGTGTAACTCCCATATAGACCTCCTATATTAATTTCACGCGAGTGGATACGGATTTAGTAACGTGCGGGTCTGATGAACAAAGAGCATTTGGATTTCCTAGTAAAATGGGGTAATAGGCATTATATAATGCAACAATTTAAGTATTTTGTTGCATTCAAAAACGCTGAAAATGCGTAATAATTCGAAAATATAAAGAAAATTCAGATTTTGCTTTAAAATCAAGTTTTAATATGCATACTACTTTTCTCTGAATGTTTTACTAAAATAGGGCATATTATTTCTTTTAATTCTTTTAGCAGGAAATGTAATATACTGGAATCATTTAAATCTGTATCCGAATCAGCATTGCATACTGAAATTTATCAAGATGTCCTGCAGCACGGGAATTCATTTGTTAAGCTTTGCTCAAACATAACTTGAGAAGCGGACAACCTTGTTTGCAATAAGATTATTGAATACCATAATCAACCATACTTGGGTAATGTCGTAGTAAAATTTGTCGAAATATAAAACAAGATGTCGTTTGTTTTTGAAATACGCCAAATGCAACAAAATACTTAATTTGATAAATTCGTGTCATATTGCTGCTATTAAGCAGAAAACCATTGGCGTTTTACCTGGAAAAAGCAGCTTGTTCTACAAGCTGCTTTTTGCTTGTCGAAAAACTGCCTTGCGGCACCTTTTCGAGGATTATAGGAACAACCTGTACCTATGGCACGGGCGATTGATTGGAAGCCTCCGTGGGCTGCGGCTCCCGAACCCTGCAAAGGGGTTTGTCGACAGCCTGAAAGCAGCTTGTTTCATAAGCTGCTTTGCATTTGTCCTTATTCTGGCCAGGGTTTATTTTTATATAAAATAAATGTGGATCCACCGCTAATGTGAAATAGGTACGGCAAACGTCAAAACAAAAGGCTGTTTTTGCTTATCAGAAAATTATGGCTTTTCCCGGGAACCGGGAGGATGGCTCATCCGTTTTATGGATAGGAAACAGATAAAGGAGGATGCCATATGAAGAGGCATTTGTTTTTGGCAATGGCGCTCGTCGTTATGCTTTTGATATCGGCCTGTCAGACGCAGGTCGTTGTGCCGCCCGTTCCCGAGACTCCGGCTCCCACCGTGGAGGCAACCCCTACGCCTGCGCCTACGTCGACACCCACGCCTGCGCCGACAGCAACGCCGACGGTGACGCCCGCGCCCACACAAACCCCGGCGCCGACCAAGGCGCCCACTCCGAAACCCACGAAAAAGCCCACGCCCACGCCGGGCAAACTGACGCTTACCATGAAGCAGGGCACTTATTACACGGACAGCGCGGAAGTAAAAGCCACGCTCAAAAACGGCACCAAGTCCACCTATACGTTTGGCGAAGCGTCCTACCTCCAGGTAAAGAGCGGCGGGACATGGAAGACCGTGCCCTTTAAAGATGGCGTTGCATGGATCGAAATCGCCTATATCCTCAACCCCGGCGAATCAAAGGAAGTAGCGCTGTCTTTGGACCTGTTCGCTGCCCCCCTCCTGCCCGGCAACTATCGCCTGGTGAAGGACGTATATACCGAAAAGGGCGAAAAGGAACAGGTATCGGCGGAGTTCCTCATCAAGGACCGCGGCACGCCGGATCTGTCCGGGTTGAAGCTCACTATGAAGCAAAGCGTGTATTCCCCGGGCAGCGCACAGGTAAAAGGCCTGCTGCAGAACGGAACGGATTATACCCTGACATTTGGGGAGCCTTCCTATCTCCAGCAGAAGATCGACGGCGTATGGAAGGACGTTCCGTTTAACGGGGACGTCGCATGGATCGCCATCGCGTATATTCTGGAACCGGGCAAAACCCAGGAAGTAGCGCTGTCCCTTGACCTGTTCTTGGAACTGGAGGAAGGTACCTACCGGCTGGTCAAGGAAGTTTCCTGCGATATTGGAAACGGCCAAACTGTGAGCGCCAAAGTGACGGGACAATTCCGCATAGAAGACTAAAAGAACGACATGAAATAAAAACATGCCCCTCTATCCTGATTGGGTAGAGGGGCATGTTTGCATGTTTTTATAGATGGCTTAGAATACAAAACGGATGTCCTTCCGGGTCAAACAGTACGGTCCAGTGGTCGGAATACTGCACAGGCGCCTTTATGGCGCCGCAGGAGATCGCATGGGCGCAGGCTTCCTCCATGTCCTCCGCGCCGAAGTCGAGATGCACCATCTGCTGCTGTTTTTCCGGCGTTTCCGGCCACACCGGGGGAACATAGAGCTCGTTTTCCTGAAACGCGATTTTTACCCCGCCGGAAGGGGAGGAAATTGCCGTCCACTCGTTTTCGCGGTACGTATTCTCCCAGCCGAGCAATCTCGAATAAAAATCACAAAGCAAAGCGACGTTTTTGCAATCCAGCACGATCTCATTGAGCTCGATAGCGGGCGTCTTGGCCTGTCCCATAAATGAACCTCCCGTTGCATATATTTGCCAATATCATAACACTTTCCCGGAGCATGAAACAGGGATATTTTATTCCCGCTTTAAACAGGCGAAAGCAAAACTGGCGAAATGATCGGATATCCTCCGTTTATCAGCCTCGGTATAGAAAAAATGGCCGGATTCTGGCAAAAGCAGTATAGAAGGCGGCGTATTTGCACGGCTTTTTGCCGTTTGAACGGAGCGCGCGCCGACCCATTCATCCTGCTCTGAATGGAGAATGGTCAAGGGAACGCCCAGGGCGCCCAATCCGCGCCTGGCTGCTGCGCTAAGTCTTACAAGGTCCAGCACGCGGGGCAGCATCAGCGGCGCGTTCCATATGGTAATGCCCGTGACGCCGCCAAAGCTTCGGGCTGCCCGGGTATAATCATCCTCTTTGCCCAGGCCCGTAACATGCTTCCAATTGGTTTGCATGCCTTTTTTGGAAACGCGCAGATTCAATGGCAGGGCGATGGCGAATATGCCGCAGATGCTGCGCGCGTCCGCAAGCGCCGCACGTATGCTCAACAGCCCGCCCATAGAATGGGTCACAAGCAGTATTTTTTCGTATTGGCCCCTAAGCCGGTCGAGTTCCGCCTGGACATACGCTTCCCATGAAAGCAGGCCGCTGCTTAAAAAAGCGCGGTAATCGCCGCCATGTCCGGGCAGCAACAGGGGATAGGCGTCAAACCCGCAAAGCTCTGCCGCGGGCACAAGAAAATCAAATTGCTGCGGCCCGCCTAAGAACCCGTGCAGGAACACTGCCGCGGCCCGCTTTTTACTCTCGCTCAATCGATCCTCCGCTTATTTTTGGCTAGTATAGTAAGAAAGGCATAACCATATTCTACCGCCTATGGCACCGCAATTCAATGCGGCCTTAAATTGTATGAAATGCATTTCTTTATATCGATTTCGCGCTAAAGAAATACTGAACAAAATAGCGTCTATCACTTTCGATATACTGCGCAGCAGGTCAAATGCGAGATTATATCACGGCATATACGAAATCGATTTCGTAAAGGGGCATCTGCGGGTTTCAAACAGTCCAATGCAATACAAAAGAGCTGCCAGACGGATAGGCTGATCCAAACTGTGGCTAATCCGGAAAAGAGAAATTTCAAAAAAGCACTTGCGCTTCTAATCGAAGTGATGATATAATGCAGTCGTAAAAGAAATCGATTTCTAAAAAGATTTAATTATTCACCATCTTTTCGTATAATACGAACTAAAAATTTAATTTCGTACGCGATTCTTCTATCCGGCAGAAACAAGGTTTCGTACAGAGCGGTACAAACAGTTTGGTCGATGAACCAAACCTCATATACCCTGTTTGGCATCTCCAAAATCTCAAAGGCCAGGTATCCCGATCTCTCAACAAAATAGAAAAGGAAGGAACAGTCATGAAGAAGATCATTGCAGTTTTAATGGCCTGCCTTATGCTCTTTGGGCTGCTGACCGGCTGCACGCCGACGGCTCCCGCAGAAAGCACCACGCCCGAATCCCCTGCGGCGCCCGCGCCCGAATCGCCCAATGCCCCCGCAGCCCCCGCGGAAGAGGCGCCGCTCACCGGAAAACTTGTCATCTGGTCATTTACCAACGAATTAAAAACGTTCGCGACCGCGTTCAAGGAAAAGAACCCCGGCGTTGAAGTCGAATATGTCATGGTTCCCATGACCAACGGCGAGTTCCAGACCAAGATCCAGGCCGCCATCACCAGCGGTGAAGTGCCCGACGCCATCGCGCTGGAAGCTTCTTTCGTGAAGTCCTACGTGGAAAGTGACTTCCTGATGGACCTCAACGACCTGCTGCCCATCGCAAAGGAACTGGGCACCTACCAGTCTACCATCGACGTCGGCACGTTTGACGGCGTGACAAAGGCCTTCTCTTATCAGGCCACGCCGGGCGCGCTGTTCTATCGCCGTAGCCTCGCCAAGGAATACTTCGGCACCGACGATCCCGCGCAGATGCAGACCATACTCGCAGACATGACTAAGTTCACGGAAGCCGCCAAGGTCGTCCATGACAAATCTGCTGGCAACACCTACATGGTTTGCTCGCCCATGGATTTCGCCAAGATCTATTATCCCAACCGCGAGCAGCCCTGGGATGTGGACGGCAAGTTCGTGATTGACCCGAGCATTGAAGATCTCTTCGAAGTCGCGAAGACCTTCCGCCAGAACGGCTATGAAGCGCAGGCCGTGCAGTGGCAGGAAGGCTGGTTCGCCGGCATGAACGACTCACTCGTCGATGCGAGCGGCAACCCGAAGCAAGTGTTCTGCTACTTCCTCCCCACCTGGGGTCTCCCCTATGTGCTCGCGCCCAACGCCACACCCAGGGAAGCGGATGGCGTGACCACCGGCAAGGATACCTCGGGCGCCTGGGCCTGCATCACCGGCCCTATGCCCTATCAGTGGGGCGGCACCTGGGTCGGCGCCATGAAGGATGCCGCGCACCCCGAGCTCGCCAAGGAATTCGTCAAGTTCGTAGCGCTCAATGAAGAGACCCTTAAGAACTGGGCTCTGGGCACCTACACGAACGAATACCTCAAGGCCATCGATCCCACCGTTGGCGATGAGCTTGCCCAGGCTCCGGGCGACTTCGTATCCAGCCAGAAAGTTGTTGAGGAGATCCTCCCGCAGTTTGACAGCTCTGATACCAGCAAATTCCTGGCCGGCCAGAACTCTTACAAGGGCTTTGCCGAAGCCGCGCCCGCTGTAAGCGCAAAGCTGATGCAGGGCATTGACGACGCGGTAGACCGCGCTCTGGTTGACGTGCTCACCAACTATGCGGCCGGTAACCTGACCAAGGAAGAGGCCATGCAAGCGTTCAAGGATGCCGTCAAGAACGTATTGCCGGATCTCGTCGTTGAATAAGGTATAATAGGCTTACGCAACACGGTTCGTCCTCCTACGGAAGTCTGCGGCATAGCGGCGCTGTGCCGCAGGCTTTCCCAATGAAGCGCGATATTCGTAGTACGGGTCCCTATATGGAAAAAGAGGAGGTATTAAGCTTGGCCGCAACAAATCTCGCACCTTCCGCTCCCCGCAAAAGGACATTGGGAATAGAAAAAAACCATTACGGCTACATTTTTTTAACTCCGTTTATATTGGGTTTTCTGGTATTCGGATTGTATCCGCTGCTCAACACGTTCTATTTGAGCTTGACCGATAAGATGCTCATGGTCAAAAGTTCGGGGCAATTCATTTGGTTTGAAAATTTCAAAGCGCTGTTTGCAGATGCGTTTTTTTTAAAAGCCCTCGGCAATACATGGATGATCTGGCTATTGAACTTTATCCCGCAACTGGGTATCGCCATGTTGCTGTCCGCCTGGTTTACCAACCTCAGGCTGCGCATACGCGGCGTCGGGTTCTGGCGGGCGCTGTTTTATCTGCCCAATTTGCTGATGCCCGCGGTCATCGCGGTGCTCTATTTTAACTTTTTCTCCTTCTACGGGCCGGTCAACCAGATATTGGTCAGATCCGGCATGATGCCCGAAGCGTTTCAGTTCTTCCAGGATGAAACGGCCACCCGAGGTATCGTCATATTCATTCAATGGTGGATGTGGTTTGGGTCAACCATCATCATACTCATGGCGGGCATGACCTCTGTTTCGCCTTCGCTCTACGAATCCGCAATGGTGGACGGCGCGTCAAGCTCCCAGATGTTCCGGCATATCACGCTGCCTCTGCTAAAGCCCGTGCTCATCTACACGCTGGTGGTATCCCTGGTGGGCGGCATGCAGATGTGGGATATCCCCTACATGATATCCGGCGGGCGCGGCGCGCCAAACGGATCGGTCATGACGATGAACGTGCTCATGTATATGAAGCTCAACAGCCCGAAAGGATTAATCGGTTCGGCTGCCTCCGTCGGCGTGATGATATTTGTAATCACAAGCATCGTCGCTCTGGGAATATTCTTTGCCCTGCGGGATAAAGACGCGGCTATAGAAAGAAAACAGCTGCGCAGGGGCAGAAGGGAGACGTCAAAATGAGTTATACCTCAAAAACCAAGCTGATGCGCGTCCTTATCTATATATTGCTTGTAGTTATCACGCTCATCTGCATTGTTCCGCTCTATATCCTGATCATAAACGCCACCCGCTCCACGCCGGAGATTCAGCAGGGCCTGAGCATACTGCCCGGCAAAAACACCATAATCAACTGGGACAATCTTGCGAACCGGGGGCTAAACCTGCTGCAAGGCTTTTGGAACAGCCTTTTTATCGCGGTGTCCACCACGGTGCTTACGGTATATTTCAGCATGATGGCCGCCTATGGGTTGGAAGTTTACAATTTCAAACTCAAACGCTCCATGTATAACTTTATCCTGATATTGGTACTCATCCCGCTGCAGGCTTCCATCATCGGGTATTTCCAGTACATGTCCGCCCTGAAGCTCACGAACTCGTATATCCCGCTGATTTTGCCGTCCATCGCGGCGCCGGCTTCCATATTCTTTGCAAAACAGTACCTTGAATCGGTTGTGGTGAAGGATTTGATTTACGCCGCTCGCATCGACGGCTGCGGGGAATTTTCCATATTCAACCGGATCATGCTGCCGATTGCGGCTCCGGGCGCGTTTACGCTTGGTATCTTCTCGTTTGTCGGTTCCTGGAACAGCCTGTTCACGCCGTTCATCATGATTTCAAAAACAAAGCTCTATACGCTGCCCATGATGGTTTCGACGCTGCGCGGCGATACCTACCGTACAGAATACGGAAGCATTTATCTTGGGCTGGCGGTTTCCATAGTGCCGATCATTATCGTATATGCAATATTCTCCAAATACATCATCAACGGCATGGCAATGGGCGCGCTCAAGGAATAAAGAATTTTAGTAACGGCAAGGTGATTTGATGATTAAGAATCCAGTACTGACCGGCTTTCATCCCGATCCCAGCATGATTTGCGTGGACGGCACGTTCTATGTTGCGAACTCGACGTTTGAATATTTTCCCGGCGTCTCCATCTCCGCCTCCCGTGATCTCGCCAATTGGGAGACCGTCGCTTACCCGCTCAATGAGAAAAGGTTATTGGATATGCGCGGCAATCCGCAGTCCGGCGGCATATGGGCGCCATGCCTGACTTATTGCGACGGGCTTTTTTACCTTGTCTATACCGACGTCAAGGTGTGGGCGAGGGACCCGTTCAAGGACACGCATAATTATATCACCACCGCTCCCGCTGTGACCGGCCCGTGGAGCGACCCCGTCTATGTCAACAGTTCCGGGTTCGATCCCTCGCTCTTCCATGATGGGGACGGGCGGAAATACTTTGTGAATATGGAGTGGGACTACCGCAAGGCAGGCGACGGCAAGTTTTCAGGAATACTGCTTACCGAGCTTGATCCGAGTACATTGAAGCCGGTTTCTGAAACCCGCAAAATATTCCGCGGGACCCCTCGGGGCTTAGTGGAAGGGCCGCATATTTACAAGAAAAACGGTTACTATTACCTCCTATGCGCCGAAGGCGGCACATCCTATGAGCATGCCGAATCCGTTTGCCGCTCTAAAAACATCTGGGGTCCGTACGAGCAGCATCCGCATAGTTATTTGGTCAGCACACAGAATGCGCCGGGCGCGTACCTGCAAAAGACGGGTCACGGCAGCATCTGCGAGGGGCCGGACGGCCGCTGGTTCACTGCGTTCTTGTGTGGGCGGCCGGTGGATCGGACCATGTCCTGCCCGCTGGGGCGCGAAACCGCCATCAGCGAAATCGTATGGAAAAAGGATTGGCCGTACCTGAAAAACGGCACGCTGGTCCCCCCAAAGACATTCGAGGGTTATGGCGAAAAGGAACCGGAAAAACCCATGGATTACGATTTTTCTTCCAAAGCGTTTCAGCTCGATTTCATGTCCCTTCGCACTCCGGCGAAATACGATATTGTGGACGGAGCGCTAAGGCTGTACGGCGGGGAGTCCATCGCGTCCAGGCATGATCAAAACCTTTTAGCGCGCCGCCAGTGCGATTTCAGCTTTGAAGCTACGACCTCGCTCCGGTTCCCGTTCGATCATTTTCAGCAGATGGCGGGGCTGATCTACCGTTACAATGAAGAAAACCAGTACTTCTTGCGCGTGGCATATGACGAAGAGCGCGGCTGCAAGACGCTGGGCATCCTGGTATTTGATAAATTTGAGTTTTCCATGCCGCTGGGTGAAAAGGAAATTCCCGTAGGCGACGAGGTGTTTCTGAAAGTTTCTATGAATGGCCGCTACGGTACGTTCTCCTATTCGTCGGACGGAAAGCTGTATCATGAGATTCCGTACCGGTTGGATGCAGCGAAACTTTCGGACGAATACGCAACGCCGGGCGGCTTTACCGGCGCTTTCGTCGGATTGAGTTGCGTGGATCTGTGCAACAAGACAGCATACACGGATTTTCTCTCTTTTACATACCGGGCGTGATTGCGAAACCGATTTTTTTGCGGTACAATGAACCAGATAATTGACGCGATAGGGGCATAACAGTGGTAACGATATATGATATTGCGGCAAAGACTGGTCTGAGTGCTGCAACGGTTTCCAAAGTCTTTAATAATTACGTAGGCGTAAGCAGCAAGACCAGGGAGGTTGTGCTCAAGGCGGCCAAGGCCATGGACTATACGCCCAATACGAACGCGCGCGCTTTGGTTACCAAAAAGTCCTGGTTGATCAGCCTCCTGTTTTCGGAGGATATCGGCAGTGGAATTGCCCACCCGCACTTCAGCGGGATCTTGCAGAGCGCCATCACGCAGGTGCAGGGCCACGGGTACGATGTGGTGTTCGTCAACAACCGCCTGGGGCAGAACGACGTCTCCTACCTGGACCATTGCCGTTACCGCGGCGTGGACGGCGTGCTGATTGCCGCGGGTTCCCATTTTACGGATGAGATCCAGTGCGTGCTGGACAGCGACTATACTTGCGTTTCGGTGGAGGAAATTTACCCAAACAGGCACAGCGTGATTTCAGACAATTGGTCGGGCACGATGCAGGCGCTCGAATATCTTTATTTCCTGGGTCACAGGAAAATCGCGCATATCGCAGGTCCCAAAAAGCGCTTGGCTGGGCGGGAACGGTATGAAGCGTATGTCAGCTTCCTTTCCCAGAAGGGCATCCCCTACAACCCCAAGTATGTGGTGGAGGCGGAGTTTTTCAGGAAGGACGAGGGAGTCAAGGCGTCCAACGAATTATTACAGCAGTGCTGGGACGATATGCCCACCGCCATATTCGCAGGCTACGACGAACTGGCCTGCGCCGCAAAAACGGTGCTGCAATCGCGCGGGTTCCGCATCCCCAAGGATATGTCCATCATCGGCTTCGATGATCTTCCAATCTCCGAAACGCCCGGCATCACGACCATCCGGCAGGACCGGCACCTGATCGGGCAGACCGCGGGGGATATGCTAGTAAAACTCATTGAAGGCGAGGACGTGGGGCAACCCATGGTGTTGCGTCTGCCCACCAAGCTGATTACGCGGGAATCCTGTGCGCGCGTTGAAGAATAAGTGCAGGGCAGGGAGGACGCATGCAGGTAGATTTTTTCAAGGAAGGAAAGGGCGTATCGCCCAACGAGCCCGAAAAAAGCAGATTTGTAAAGTTCTTTCTGATTTACGGCATGCGGTTCTGGAAGCTCATTTCACTGAACCTGCTCTATCTTACGGCCTGTATCCCACTTGTGACGATCGGCCCCGCCACCGTGGCCATGGCGAACGTGCTGCGCCGGTATTCGGAAGAAAAGCTCGCCTATGTCTGGGCGGATTTCTTTGAGACATTTCGCTCCTGCTTTCAAAAGGCGCTGCTCTATTCGCTACTCTATCTCATTCCTTTTGCCATTGCGGGCTACGCCGTGTATTTTTATTTCCTTCAGGCGCTGCAACTGTCCTGGACGTATGTGCTGTTCGGCGCGATGCTGCTTGTGTTTCTCTGCCTGCTCCTGTCCGGCATGTACGCCGCGATACTCATCGGCTCCGTGGAACTATCCCTGAGGCAAATCATAAAAAACTCCCTGATATTGAGCGTTATTGCGGTTAAACAGAATTTTTCTACACTGCTTTGCTGGCTTATAGGCTCGCTGTGTATAGTGTTGTTATTTCCCGCGTCTATGCTGTTGGTTTTGTTGTTTCTTCCGGCCACCATGTGGTATGCCGCGGTATATATCCTAAACCCCGTGGTTAAAAAATACTGCGTACAGCAGGAAAAACAGTAAACTCAATGCAAAATAAAAAGGCAGTTATGCCTTTTTTATTGCGCGTTAGTTTGAAATAGGTTGATGGCAGCCAAAGCTCCCGCTAGAGCTGCGTCTGCTGTGAAAGCGGCTCTTTTTTTACCGCTTTTGCACCAAATACAAGAGAGAATACGACGACTACCACAAACTTTATGATTCCCGCGATAAGGTTTGCGGTCGAGTCGCTGCCGGAAAAAGAACCCATGCCTGAAATGGCATTGACCAAAGCGTGGAAGATGATGCAAGGTATCACGCTTTGGGACCGAATATATAAAACGGCTGTTACAAAAGACAGCCCGATGACCTGTATAAAGAACGGAAGGAACGCCATATGGTACTGGCTCACACCCTGGATAAAGAACAGCGGAATATGCCAGCATGCCCAAATGACGCCGATTACAAGCGGAACCAGGATACAGTTTTTGTTTTGAAAATGATGCACGAGAATGCCGCGCCACCCCAGCTCTTCCAGCCCGCCACCGATGATCATTTGCAAAAACAGCGGAAAAATCATATACCATGGCTGAATGGTCAACGGCTGTACGGATTCCTTAAAAAACAGCTGTACGATCGCAAAACCGACAAACGTCATGAGCAAAACAATCGCGATGGGCAACAGGTACCATTTGAGCGGAATTTTAAAATTGAAGTACCGCTTATAGTACGCTTTGCGCTCGCCTTTTGCAGCGCGAAGAGGCAGCAGCAGCGCGATGATCGTCGGGCTCAATCCGCCAAGCAGATAAATTAAAAACGCAGCAGCGCCGGAATTTGGCTGCTTGTTCAGCAAAATCAATGTTCCCCAAGCCGCTGCAGTAAGCAAATAAGTAGCGACTAAAAATAAAATGGATTCCCGCTTTGTTTGCGCTGTCATTGCAATTCATCCCCGTATTTATTTGGTGTTGCTGTAAGACTCTGGGCTATGCTACATGCCACTCAGTATAACATCCCTTTATATGCTCCTGCAAGAACCGAAGTTTCCGCTCGCCCTCCTAAGAAATACGTACGATTTTGGGCCTTATGAACGAAAAGGCAGCCTATGTGGCTGCCTCTTTTCGTCTATGGCTGTACAATAAGATTAGCTGAACAGAATATCGTTCAGCACGGCTTCTAGGTGCTCCTGCCTGCCGCTCGGGACATCGAACCGTTCGATATCCTTTGCATAATCGTACAGCGACGCAAGGGATTCCTTTCCTTCCGCAATACGCTTACCCACTCCTTCATTGTAGGAAGAATACCGGTCGGCGACAAACGCGTCGATGCGCCCGTCCTCAATGAGTGCTGCGGCTTTTTTGAGGCCCAGCGCGAACGCATCCATGCCCGCGATGTACGCAAGCAGGATATCCTCAAACGTGTTGCTCGCGCGGCGGGCCTTGGCGTCGAAATTCAGGCCGCCGTTGGTAAAGCCGCCGGCCTTTAATACCTCGTACATGCACAGCGTGGTATCGTAAATGTTCGTCGGGAACTGGTCCGTATCCCAGCCCAGCAACAGATCGCCCTGGTTGGCGTCGATGGAGCCGAACACGCCGTTCACGCGGGCCATGCGCAGCTCATGCTGGAAGGTATGCCCGGCCAGCGTGGCATGGTTGGCCTCCACGTTCATGCGGAAATCCTTCATGAGATCATACTTGCGCAAAAAGTTTACGCAGGTGGCCACGTCAAAATCATATTGGTGCTTGGTCGGTTCCTTGGGCTTGGGTTCGATATAGAAATCGCCTGTAAAGCCGTTTGCCCTGCCGTAATCGCGCGCCATGGTCAGAAGCCGCGCAAGGTTGTCGAGCTCTAGCCCTACGTCCGTGTTCAGAAGCGTTTCATAGCCTTCCCGGCCGCCCCAGAACACATAACCCTTTCCGCCCAAACGAATGGTGGCGTCGAGAGCCGCCTTGACCTTGCCTGCGGAAAGTGCGAACACATCCGCGCTGCAGCTTGTGGCGGCGCCCGCCATGAACTTCTTATCCGAGAACATGTTGGCGGTGCCCCATAGCAGCTTTTTGCCGTATTGCTGTTGTTTTTGCAGCAGGTATTCCGTGATCTCCAGCAGATTGTCCGTGCTTTCTTGTAACGTCCTGCCCTCGAGCGCGATATCCGCGTCATGGAAGCAGTAATAGTCGATGCCCAGTTTGTCCATCAGCTCGAAGGCGAAATCGGCCTTTGCCTTATGTTTTGCCATTTCTTCAGTCTGGCCGAAGGATTTGTCCATGGTGTTGCCGCCAAACATATCGGTGCCGCCCGCGTTGATGGTATGCCACCAGCTCACGGCAAATTTCAGGTGCTCCCTCATCGGCTTGCCCATAATGACGGCGTCCGCGTCATAATGGCGGAACGAAAGCGGATCGCGGCTGCCCGCGCCCCAAAAAGGTACCTTGCTGATTTCCGCATAGCGTTTCATAATTGGCCCCTCCTTTTGAAATATCATCTGTTTGTTTTCTGATTAGCCGCGCCTGTGCGGTTATCGACCTATATGATTGATAACTTAAATGTACCACAAACAGGCAGATGCCGCTTATGTAAAGTTTGCGGTTTTTCTACTACAATCATGCGATTATGAGCCGGTTTTATTTTAGAAGATACCGATGGGAAAGCGTTCGATTTGATTGCGCAAAGGATCAAGCTCTGTTATCGTTTCGTCTTCTGTCAGAAAGCGTTCAATGGAGTGTTCCGCACCTGAGCGTTCCGCGTTACGGACGATAATCAGACTGTTCCGGTATTCGTTGGGCGTGAAGCCTAGCTGCTCCGAAAAAGCGCGGTAAAGGTAACGGTAATCCGAAAACCCACATTCCATGCAGACGTCGATCAGCTTTTTATCCGTATAGGCCACAAGGTTCTTGGCGTGGCTGAATCGGATGTAGTTCAGATATTCCTGAAACGACCGGTCCAGATTCTCCTTAAAAAAGTGGGAGAGGTAGTAGGGGGAGATATTTTCACGCTCTGCGATGTCGGAGAGCAGGAGCCTGTTCATGTAGTTGGCGTCGATATAGTCTAAGATACGGTTGAGTCGTTCCACCCGCGCGCGGGAGCGGTGCAGGGCGTCGTCCGATACCTTATGGTACGGCAGGCGGGATACCAGGGGCTGCATGATGAAATGCGCCATGCCGTGGCAAAGAAACTCATAAGTTTCGCCGCCCTGAAAATACCGATACGTCAGCGCAATCAGCATGGCCCGCAGATGTTCATATTCTTCGCTGAACAGATTCTCCCGTAAACCCAGCGCGTCAAAGCTGATGTTCTGAAAAGACGGAAAGCAGTCCTTAAAGAACTGCGGCGAAATTTGCACGCACAGCATGCGCGCGGGGGAGCCTATGGATTTGTATTCGTGCACCTGGTTGGAATTGAGCAAGAAAATGCTGCCCGCCTCCATACGGGTTGTTTCCCGCAGGGAGGTGACGGTCATGGCGCCATGCAGCACCAGGCTCAATTCCAGTTCCCGGTGCAGGTGCGGCGTGCGGTAGTCGATATCTACCACAAAACAGCAGATGTGTTTGAGCCGCGGATGGGGAACGATCTCATATTCTCTTTTCATTCGCGGAAGCTCCGTTTTGTATGGATAGGGAGTACATGTACTTATAAAATATCGTACCGCGTATATGACATGGGGTCAAGGGTGCTGATCAAATATGGAAAAAAGGGAACAGGTATGCGCCTGCTCCCAAGATTTCAAGGTATCGGCGCTTACAGCGCCGACGATTATTTTTTACTGTGGGGAAACGCAGTTTCCCCACACCCCTTCCTTAAGAACAGCCGTACTCACGGGAGGGGCCAATACCTGCAGCCACAAGCGTTTTTTGACACTCTCGATAGACATCCCTATGTTAGGGCGTTACCAGAATGGGTTTTTAGGGCCGTTACGGCCTAAACGGAGGCTTGGGGGGACGAGCCAAGCGCCGCCTGTGGCGGAAGAAGCGCGGCGAAGTTCCAGTGAGAAAGGGAGCGCAAGGATGCAGCTCTGCTGCAACGCAGCGCGACCATTGCGAACTGTGGGACAAGCCTCCAACTATCCTTTTCAGACTGTCAGCGGCATTTAAGACAATTCAAACTGCCCCGTATACAGCTGATAGTAACGCCCCTTTTGCGCCACCAGTTCCTCGTGGTTGCCGCGCTCGAGTATTTCGCCGTTTTCCAGCACAATGATGGCCTTTGCGTTGCGCACGGTGGAAAGCCGGTGGGCGATCACGAACACTGTCCGGTTTTCCATCAGGTGGTCCATGCCGGTTTCAATGAGCTTTTCGGTATAGGTATCCACCGAGCTTGTGGCCTCGTCCAGTATCAGCACCGGCGCGTTCGCGACGGTGGCCCGGGCGATAGCGATCAATTGCCGCTGCCCCTGGCTCAGGTTCCCGCCGTCGCCTGTCAGCATGGTATTATAACCTTCGGGCAGCCTGCGGATAAAGAAATCCGCGTTGGCGAGCTTTGCGGCTTCTACCACTTCTTCCATGGCGGCGTCCGGGTTGCCGTAACGGATATTGTCCGCTATGGTGCCGGTAAAGAGGTGGGTATCCTGCAGCACGATGCCGAGTGAACGCCTGAGATCGTCCTTTTTGATCTCGCGCACGTCGATGCCGTCGTATGTGATGCTGCCTTCGTCCACATCGTAAAACCGGTTGATGAGGTTCGCCACCGTCGTCTTCCCTGCGCCGGTGGAACCGACGAATGCGATCTTCTGGCCGGGCTTGGCGTACAGGTTGATTTTTTTCAATGCGGCGCTGCCGGAGCCGTAGCCGAACATCACGTCATGAAAGCGCACATCCCCGCGCAGCGGGATGAGTTCCGCTTCGCCGTTTTCCTTTGGCCGCCGCCATGCCCATTCTCCCGTGCGCCTTTCGTACTCGTGGAGTTCGCCATCGGCATCTTTCTTTACATTTACAAGCGTAACCACGCCATCGTCGGTCTCCGGATTCTCTTCCATCACCTGGAATATGCGCTCCGCGCCGGAGAGGGCGGCCACCATAAAATTTAATTGCTGGGAAAGCTGGTTTAGCGGCATACCTAACTGGCGCACGTACACAAGGTAAGAAGCAAGCGTACCAAGGTCTATCCGGCCGGAGATTGCAAAGAATGCGCCGATACACGCGGAAAGCGCAAAATTGAAATAGCACATACTGACGATGGCGGGAATGAGTATGCCCGAATATGTCATGGCGCCGGTGCCCGCTTTGCGCAGTTTTTCGTTCAGGGCGGAGAAGGCATTGAGCTCCTTTTCCTCATGGTTGAATATGCGCACAACTTTCTGCCCGCTTACCATTTCCTCAACAAAGCCGTTGAGGCTGCCCATATACTTTTGCTGGCGGGAAAAATACGCATGGCTCTTTTTGCCGCTGTACCATAAAAACAGGAACATACCGAGAAAGAACAGCAGCACGATGACCGAAAGCTCAAAATTGAGCACGATGAGCACCGCGAAGGTACTAAGCATAACGATGATGCTCTGTACAAGCACCGTAAAGCTGTTGTTGAGGGCGACAGAGATCGTATCGATATCGTTGGTGAACCGGCTCATCAACTCACCGTGGGTGTGCGCATCAAAAAAACTCAAAGGCAGCGTCTGCACTTTGCGGAAGAGGTCGTCGCGGATTTCGCTGACCATCTTTTGCGCGGCGTTCACCATTAAATGAGAATAACCATATGTGGCCGCCACGCCAAGAAGATAGAGGCCTCCCATAAACAGCAGCATTCCAATAAGCCCAGGAATATTCCCGGGAATGATATATTCGTTGATGGCGGGCTTTAATAAATACGTGCCATATACGTTGGCGCCTGCGCTGATGACGACAAGCGCCGAAATCAGCAGCAGCGAACCTGTATGTTTCTTCCCGTAGCGGAACAGTTGCCTGATCGTTTTCCAGGCGTCCTTGGGCTTGCTTGGGGGGGCGTGGCCTGCCATTACGCGATCGCCCCCTTCCGCTGGAACTCGTACATATCACGGTAAATGGCGTTCGAGTGAAGCAGTTCCTCATGCGTGCCCAAGCCGTCGATTTCTCCCTCTTTAAGCACCACAATCAGGTCCGCGTCCTCAACGGCGCTGATACGCTGCGCGATAATGATTTTGGTCGTATTTTTTAAGCTTTCCGCCATGCGTTCGCGGATTTTCGCTTCCGTCGCGGTGTCAACGGCGCTTGTGGAATCATCGAATATCAGGATGCGCGGGAGCTTGAGCAACGCACGCGCAATACAGAGCCTTTGCTTTTGCCCGCCGGAAAGATTGACTCCAGCCTGTCCGAGGACGGCTTCATAGCCGTCTGGTATCCGGCCTAAGAATTCATCCGCGCAGGAGATGTGGCAGGCTAGGTCAAGTTCCTCCTGTGTGGCGTTTTCGTCGCCCCACTTGAGGTTCTCGCGGATTGTGCCCGAAAACAGAGTATTCTTTTGCAGCACCATGCCAATGGCGTCCCTCAGATGCGAGAGAGGATATTCCTTCACATCGCGTCCGTCGATCTTTAAAGTACCGGAGGTCACGTCATACAGCCTTGGAATCAGCTGCACCAGGGAGGATTTTGCGGAGCCGGTGCCGCCGATAATCCCCACCGTCTGCCCGGCCTCAATATGCAGGGTGATATCGGAAAGCACGTATTCCCTGGCGATTTCCTGGTATTTGAAATATACGTGTTCAAAATCGATGCTGCCATGTTCCACCGTATTGCAGTCCGGGCCGCAGGCAAGGCCCGCGGGGGCATGCATCACCTCATAGATGCGGCCTATGGAGGTCATGGACCGGCTGAGCATCAAAAACACGTTGGAGATCATCGTAAGGGAGAATAATATCTGCATGACGTAGCTTAAGAAACCGGTCAGTTCCCCCACCTTCATGGCTCCCGTTTGGACGAAGTTGCCACCGAACCAGAGTATGGCGACGATGGTTGCATACATCACAAACTGCAGGCAGGGCGCATTCAAAACCGCATAATGGAAGGCCTGCTCGGAAGCGGAGCGGAGATTTTCGTTGGCTTCGCTGAATTTTGCGCACTCGCTCTCGCCGCGCACATAGGATTTTACGGTACGGATGGCTGTCAGGTTTTCCTGGATAACGGAATTGACCTTGTCGAGCATCCGCTGCATGACTCCAAACACCGGGCCGAGTTTGCGTAAAATCCAATACAGGCAGATGCCAAGCGTGGGCATAGCGATGACAAATACCAACGAAAGCTGCGGGCTCATGGAGAAGGTCATGACAAGCCCCATTACCATCATCACCGGTCCGCGCACAACGGGGCGGATGCCATTGCAGACGGCGTTTTGCAATATGGTAATGTCGTTGGTGAGCCGCGTGATCAGGGAAGCGTTGCTGAAACGGTCCATATCCGCAAAAGAAAAGCTTTGTACTTTTTGATACTCCGCTTTTCTCAATTCCGCGCCGAATCCCTGCCCGGCGACAGCGGCCAGGCGCGCATACAGCGCGCCCAAAATGAGCGAGGCCAGCGCGCAGCCCACCATGCTCAAACTTTTGATGACGATATAGTTTTTGTCCCGGGTTGCGACGCCGATATCGATGATATCCGCCATGATCAGAGGTATGATCAGCTCACACGCGGATTCGAACATTACGCAGAGAAGGCTTCCGGTCAAATATTTACGGTAGTTCTTAAAATACTTCAAAAAATGTCTTAACATAACTCTCCAAAAGAAAAATGGCTTATTCCAACACTTTGCCGGACAGGTTGTGGTACATGCGGCAAAGGTATTCTACAAACGCATCCTGCTCGGCCTGGGTGAATCCCCGCATGGCGGCGGCCTCCATGTTCGTGCACAGCCGCTGCCACTTTGCATAAGCCTCGCGCCCCTTATCGGTAATGGATATGCACTCGGCCCGTTTCCGTTCGGCAAGGGAGGAACGCTGCACCAGCCCGGCCTCCACCATATTATTCAGAATGCGGGATACGGTTGCGGGCTCGATATCGAGCGCCCGCGCGATCTCCTTTTGCATGCAGTTGTTGCGGCGGGAAAGGTAGTTTAATATCCTGGGCTGTCCCGGCGAAAGCCCGATCTCCTCCCTGCCCGGCCGGAGCCTGTTTTTCTGCGCGTGATAGGTATTATACAGCGCCATATGCAGCTGTACCGGCATACAAATACCTCCTATAATTAGCTAACTAACGATTAGCATGCTAATCGTAGACCTATATCAAGAGAATGTCAAGGTAATTTGAAGTGATTTGATGTATGGAACGGGTTATTGATTGCCCCAGTTGGAGCGGAAATGCGTCTGGCGGTAAGCGCCCGGCGTAACGCCGGTATGCGCCTTGAATACGCTTACAAAATGGCTTTGCGAATGGAACGCCAGGTAATTGCCGATTTCCTGCAACGTAAAGTCCGAAAACTTCAGCATGTTTTTCGCCGTTTCCACACGCTTTTCCCGAATATAGTCGGACAACGGCATTTTAACCTCTCGCTTGAAGAGCGTGGAAAGGTAGGATCGGCTCAATCCCACATGGGTCGCGATCTCTGTGGCCTCAATCGTCTCATGCAAATGCAGGTAGATATAATCGAGCGCCAGAAGCACGGCTTTGGGGTACCTGTGCAGGCGCTGCCTGGCCGTGCGCAGCGTGAATTCCTCCACCATGACGCGGTGCAGCGCGCTGATTTCCGCCACGGTATTTACAAGATCCATGCGCTGGATAAAAAGGTCGCTCAAATTATACGCCGTTTCCTGGTCCATGCCGCCCTCTATGGCGAACCGGGTTGTCATGGTTGTCGCCGCGACAAACAGGTACCGCTTGTCGCGGACCGGGTCGTCCGAAAGGTGGCCCACCGAATCGCTGTTAAACATGCGCGCGCTTTCCTCCACCGCGCGCATGTCGCCGTCCCGCACGTACTCATATTGCAGCAGTTCCTGGTCGTAGGCATGGTGCGAAAAACCGTATTCGCGCTGAAGGAATGCCATGTGTACGAGTTTCTTTTCAATATGTGTATGTTCGCGCATCGTCTTTCCCCCTGTTATACTCGTCTTAGCCCAGATAATACGCAACGTGTCTTATACAAATCAAACGCGGATGATATACTTTACTCCCAAATACTGATAAAGTAATATCGGTCATTCTGCCAAACGGAGGGTTATTTCAACAATATGGCAAGCCTTCTTCTTGTGGTCATCTATATTGCTTTCATCGGGCTGGGTCTGCCGGATTCGCTGCTGGGCGCCGCCTGGCCGGTGGCGCATATCGATCTGGGTGCTGCGCTGCCTCTCGCGGGGATCGTATCCATCGTTTCGGCGGGCGGGACGGTCGTTTCCAGCCTGGTTTCCGAGCGCATGATCAGGCGGTTCGGCACGGGCGCCGTCACGGCCGTTTCGGTCCTTTTAACATCCCTTGCGCTGATGGGCATGGGATTTGTGCGGGAGTTCTGGGTGGTGCTTGTGCTGGCAGTTCCCCTTGGCATAGGGGCCGGTACGGTGGACGCCGCGCTCAACAACTTTGTTGCGCTCCACTACAAGGCCACACATATGAACTGGCTGCACTGCTTCTGGGGCGTGGGCGCAACGGCGGGGCCTATGATCATGTCGCTCTATCTTTCCGGGAACTTCTGGCATGGCGCGTACCGCACGGTATCCCTCACGCTGTTTGGCATCGCCTGCCTCATCGCGTGCTCGCTGCCGTTGTGGAAGCGCGTAGGGCAGAAGATCGCGGCGGCAGTGGATAAGGGTCATGAAATCGTCCCGCGCCGGGTTCTGTTGAGGCGGCCGGGCGCCGCGTTTATGTGCGTCGCCTTTTTTACCTACTGCGCCGCCGAATATGCGACAGGGCTTTGGGCCAGCACATACTTCGTAAACGTCAAAGGCATCGCGCCGGATATCGCCGCCTCCTGGGCGTCCATGTTTTTCTTGGGCATCACGGCGGGCAGGCTTCTTTCCGGCTTCGCGGCGATGAAACTTTCCGATCAGACGCTGGTGCGCATCGGGGAGGGCATGATACTGTTCGGCGTACTGATATTGCTGCTGCCGCTTCCGAATACGCTGCTGATCGCGGGGCTTTTACTCATTGGCCTCGGGTGCGCGCCGATATTCCCATCCCTCTTGGATGATACGCCGAAGCTGTTTGGCGCGCAGCACTCGCAGGGCATGATGGGGCTGCAGCTTGCAAGTGCATACGCGGGCGGTACACTGATGGCGCCTATGTTCGGTTGGATCTCTCCCGTGATCGGTCTTGCCGCATGGCCCTGGTACCTGCTGGCCATATTCGTGCTGATGATATTCGCCACCGAGCGCACGCAGTGGGAGGCGGCAAAAGCGGGAGCAATGGAGCGCATGGCCGACAGCGCGGCGTTTGCTTGCCCGGCGGAAGGGGAGGAAGCATAATGGAGGAGCTTCATAAGCGCGTGGGCGCAAACATGGATATTGACCTTACAAGCGCGGCCGACGTACATTGGGCGCAGCAGCCCTGCCCGTGGAACGAACGCGAGGGCGGCGACGCGCACAAGTGCGCAGTCAAAAACATAAGCCTGTGCCGGTACTTCCGGGGAATTGAAGCGCCGGACACGGTGCTGTGCGCCTATCCAGAAGGGAAGTAACGGCCAACATAATTCGAAAAGCGTCTTTTGCGGCGGGTATCCCGCCACTTTTTTATGCCGTTTGGAGCGCTGCCATGCGCTTGCGGAACACCACAAAATAACTGCAGCAGATCAGTATGGCCCCGCCGATCCACCCGATGCCCTCGGCAAAGTAGACGCCCCATACGCCGAACTGCATGGGCAAAATCAGCACGGACAGCACGCGGAGTATCAGTTCCACAAACCCGGAGAGCATGGGGATAACGCTGTTGCCCATGCCCTGCAGCGCGGAGCGGGTTGTATAAAGCAGGTACAGCGCGGGCAAGCATATGGAGATCCCGATGAGGTTGTGGTAGCCAAACTCCATGACCTGCATCGTTTCATAAGCATCTCCGGTAATCAGCAGCCCGATCATGCTTTGCCCGAATAGTATGGTAATTGCAGCGATGCATACGGCGCTCACTATGGCGATCCGCCATACCGCATGCATGCCCTCTTTGATTCGCAGAAGCCGTCCCGCGCCGTAATTCTGGCCGACAAACACGGCAAACCCGGCGTCCACGGCGCTTCCGATGAGGTTCATGACCCCAAAGTACTTATTGGCCGCAGATATGCCCGCCACAAAGAGCTTTCCGTATCCGTTCATGACGTATTGCATGGTAAGTCCGCCCACGCCGATCACGGCGTTGCGGAAGGCAAGCGGAACGCCCAGGCGCATCAGCTCCGGCGTTGTGCCGTCCTCGGCGATAAAATCCGCTTTTCGTACGCGAACCAGCGGAATTTGCCTCAATTTATTGAGGCAATACAAAAACGAGAACAGCGTCGCGAGCACGGTTGCAATAGCGGCACCCGCAACCCCCATATGGAGCGGCCCGACAAAGAGCAGATCCAGGACGATGTTCATTACGCTTGCGAGTATGATGGCAATCAGCGGCGCACGGCTGTTGCCGAGCGCGCGCAGCACCGCCGAGGCCGTGTTGTAAAAGAACGCGATGGGCAAGCCCCACAGCATCCAGCTTAGATAAACGTGCGTATCCGTTACGATCTCCGCGGGCGTGTTGAGCAATACAAGCAGCGGTCGGAGAAGCGGCAGGCAGAGCGCGGTCAGCCCCGCGCCCAATATGGCGGTGAGCAGTATGGATTGCGCCACGGCGCGCCTTAGCCCAATTTCGTCTCCCGCGCCGAACCGCTGCGCAAACAGCGTGCCGAACCCCTGGGCAAAGCCGAGCGTCACACTGAAAACCACCCAGTAAAGGTAGCCTGCCATACCCACGGCCGCGAACGCGCCTACGCCGATAAAATGGCCCACCACGGCGGCGTCCGCAATCTGATAAATTTGCTGGAACAATATGCTCAGCATGACCGGCCATGCGAACCGAAGAATATGGCGGAGGGGCTTGCCTTCCGTCATATTGATGACGTCACTCATCCGATATCATAGACGCTTCGCACAGAGACCGCAGTCACTGCGCCCCGCAATATACGGATGCGCCGTTCGCCCCCATTCATATCAAAGTAGTTGTCCGAAAGCAGGACGTCCGCGTCGCACAGGATTTCCACCGAACGCGCATAGGCTTCCGCCGTCACGATAATTTCGTCCCCGCTGACGGTTGCTTTTAATTGCGGGTCAGCAAAGCGGAAATGCTTGGGCGGGCAGAACAGAACGCTGCCTTCACTCAAGATACTGCCGTCCCGCTCCAGTCGGTAGCTGTAATAGCAGCCGAATTCATCCTCTTTGGGAAACTCCTGCTCGTTTAGCCATACGGCGGAAAGCGGCGGAACGGTGACTTCAAACACGCCCTCTTCAATTACGCTTGCGTCGGGTTTTCGAAGCGACCAGCCGACTTTTCCGGAAAAGGATTCAAGCGTTTCGTTGCTGACATTGAGCCTTGCGCTTTTTTTGAGCGCGAAC
The DNA here is from genome assembly GCA_023409435.1 of Bacillota bacterium. GTDB lineage: Bacteria > Bacillota > Clostridia > Christensenellales > CAG-138 > JAEYLA01. The sequence goes on from JAEYHP010000060.1 coordinate 24,584, forward strand.
GGCTCCGCATTGACATTGGTGTTCTGCGAGAGCACGCCCTCCTCGTGGCAGGAGAGCAGTATGGGCGCAAAGAATCGTTTGGCGTAGTAGTGCAGCGCCTTCCAGCGGCCGAAATAATCGATGGAGGACCAGCTCGCCACCGGCCAGCAATCGTTTAGTTGCCAGATGACCGCGCCCATGCAGCGGCCGCGGTTCCTGCGCCAGTGCTCCACGCCGTACTGCATGGCCTGCGCCTGCAAAAGCTGCGACGCGTATACGAGTTTGCTTAGATCGCGCGGGTAAAGATACATTTGCGCAAGGTACCCAATGATTTTGCTGTTTGCCGAAGCGTTGCGCTGATGCTTTTCCATCACGTAGGAGAATACGTTGCGGTCATTTGGCTCGGTAAACTCTTCGATCGTTTGCATGCATGGGAAGGACTGGAACCCGAATTCCGATACATACCGGAACAGGTGGTTGCGGTAATCCGGGAACGGCAGCCCGCCGTGCCAGACCTGCCAGTAATGGACGTCCCCGCGGTCCGGGTCGTTGGGAAAATCAAAGCTGCCGCCGGAGGAAGGGCTCGCGGGCCAGTAGAATGTAACGGGATCCTCCCTCTTTAAAATCTGCGGGATAATGTATTCGTACATCTTGATGTAGTCCGCCTTCTGCCGGGGGGAGGAAACCCAAAGCCCTTCGGCCACGAACTGCTCCATTTCGTTGTTGCCGCACCACAGGCCCAAAGAGGAGTGATGCCGCAGCCGCCGCACGTTGTCCGTGATTTCGGCGCGGATGTTTTCTTCAAACGCTTCATTTAGGTTATACACCGCGCAGGCGAACATGAAATCCTGCCAGACAATCAGTCCCAGCTCGTCGCAGGCATCATAGAAAAAATCGTCCGGGTAATACCCGCCGCCCCATACGCGGATGACGTTGAAGTGCGCCGCCGCGGCGTCCTCCAGCAGGCGGCGCGTGCGCGCGGGGTTGACACGGGGGAGTATGTTGTCCTCCGGGATGTAGTCCGCGCCCATTGCGAATATGTCCACGCCGTTTACGCGGTGGCAGAAGCCTTCGCCCCACGCGTCCTTTTCGATATGCATGGTCATGGTTCGAAGCCCGATCCGCCGTTCCCAGGTATCCAACGTGTCTCCCTCGGCATGAAGCGCGACGTTTACCGTATAGAGCGGCTGCTCTCCAAAGCCGTTGGGCCACCAGAGCGAGGGGGTTTCTATTGTAAGTTCGCAGTCTTCCCCCAAAGCCGTATAGGTTTCTCCGTTTGGCGCGGTGACGGTGACTGCAACGTCAAGCGCCGCGGGGGAGAGGCGGTCGATGTCCGTACGGATACGGAGCGTCACAGCACCCGCTTCATGCGCCTGCGTCACATACACGCCTTCGATGCGCGCCTTGTCTATGCCAACAAGGGCAATATCCCGCCAGATTCCCGCGTCCGGCAGCCGCGGGCCCCAATCCCACCCGAACATGCAGTGGGCTTTTCGCAGTAGCGGGAAGCCGGTCATGGCGTCGCTTGTTCCGTCCGCGCGGCTGTTTTGATACGCCTCCCGGATATACCTGGTAGGGGAGAGAAAGAGGATTTCGATGCCGTTTTCGCCCGCATGCAGCAGATTCTTTACGTCAAACTCAAAAATGCGGTGCATGTTGTTTGCACTTCCCGCGAAAACGCCGTTGACGCGTATTTGAGCAAGCGTATCTAAGCCCTCGCAGCGAAGCAGCACCGCATCGCAGTTTAAAAACGCCTGCGTCACGGTAAATTTGTGGGAATAGAGGAATTCCTGCTCCATCAGCGCGAGCGCGTTTGTTTCATTATCGCGCCAATAGGGATCGGGCAGATACCCCGCCTGCAGGAGGTCATGGTAGACCGAGCCCGGCACCGTGGCGGGGAAACTCTGCGTTTTACCGGCAATGCGTACGCTCCATGCGCCATGTAGATCCGTTTTCATCATTGCTTTGTCCTTTCCGCTTTGTTGGAAAAAAAGAAGCTATTCGTGCTATTGAAGGGAATGGTGAAAAGTATACGTAATCGTTTAAATTTATACTAAACATTGCCGGGAATATTGTCAACAACGGCGGGATACGCATAAAAGCCGTTCCGGAAAGCGTCGGCGCAGTATTATCAGCACAAAACTGGAAAGCTCCGCCGCTGTTACATTCTTGTTTGGTGGAAAAAGCCACTTAAAAATACATCCCAAATTTTTGCTTGACAGATATTTGAGGCAAAAATATAATGGAGTTACAAAGTACGAAATCGTTTAAGGTTCTGTCCAGGTTGCTTTCGCAATAAAATATTCTGTAAACGTTCCATCAAAAACTACGCCGCTAAAGCAAGAAACCACATGTTCGACTGCGACGCATTTGATTTTTGCCCGGACACTTATGTCCTTTTTGCCTTCCAATTGCAAAACCATACCAAAAACGCAGCGTTCCCTTATATAAAGATGCTTCTGCATAAGAATGAGTTTGGCCGTTATTTTGCGGCCATAACAATAAAGCAAAGTAGGAGGATAGTCATGAAAAAGCAGGCATGGAAACTCTTGGCCCTTGTTCTGGCAGTATCCATGGCGTTCCCGTTGTTTGGCTGCACGCCGACAGCGCCGGTCGCAGAGCAACCTACCGCCGCGCCCGTAGCGGAACCCACCGCAGCACCCGCAACCGAACCCGAACCCGAACCAACCCCCGCACCCGCATCCGGACTTATCAGCGAACTGCCCCGCAATGAAACGCTGTACTTTAACGGGCTTCAATGGAAGACCGTAAAGAGCTGGAGCCCCTACAACCCTGACCCGAACAACTCTCTGGTCATCTCGCAGGCGGCATCCTCTCGTATCCCGATGTACGAAACACTGTATATGTACAACATGCTTGACGGCAAGCTCTACCCGTTGCTTGCGGATGGCGCCTTTGCCTGGAATCCGGATAGGACCCAGCTGACGGTCAAGATCAAGGCGGTTGCCAAGTGGAACGACGGCACCCCCGTGACCGCAAACGACGTTGCCTACACATTCGCGACGCACGTGAAGTACGCGTCCAACACCGGCAACGAATACATGGAGTATATCGATAAGATTGAAGCTGTTGACAATTCCACCGCCGTACTGCACGCAAAGCTCGGTGATAACGGCAAGGCCGTGAACCCGCTGATGCTTGAAGAGTATGTCGCCAAGGTATTAGTCACGCAGAAAGCCTACTTTGAGGGCGTGGAAGCCAAAGTCAACAATAACGCGGATGCGTTCAAACTTGAGCTCTGCGATGATACCGTCACCTCGGGCCCCTACAAGCTTCTCTACTCCGACGATCAGAAGGTCGTTTTAGTGCGGGACGATAATTATTGGGGTCAGGATG
>JAEYHP010000150.1 GCA_023409435.1 Bacillota bacterium
GTATGGAGGGCAGCACGCTCAATATGGTGAGCAGCATCAGGATGTCGAGCGAATCGCTCCTGTCTCCCAGTAATCCTCCGAACGGCCCGTTGGAAGAAGCTGTATCCCCGTTGAGCACAGAACAACCGCACAACAAAACAGCCACCATAATAACCGTTACTAAGAGCCAAATCCGTTTGGTTCTGCCGGTCTTACGGTGGTCCTTGCCCCTTTGGGGCTTTTCATATAATAGTTGCGGCGGCAAAAGCGGCGCCAGCGGCTGCGTATTCCTCATGTAGCAAAGTTCCGTTCTTTGCGCCTCGTTCTGGTAAGAACCCCCTGGGGCGCTTTATTTGGGTAAACTGTCCTTCTTGTAAATCTTCGCGAGCACCTCTTTGAAAGACTGCATGCCTTCCGCCGGCGGGTCCTGTGCTAACGGCTGGAGTTCCCCGTCCTCGAGCGTGCCAAGATGCTGCATGGCCTGCGGCGTCACCCCTACGACGATATGCTTCGTACCTACCTGAAGCAGCAGGATCTGTTTGTCCTTTGCGAGCACCACACGGTCTTTCACCAGCATGTATTTGCCCTTCATGAGATTGCCGCCCTTCACAGACAAATACCTTGTTGTAAAGTAAGCGGCAAAAATCACAAGGAGCAAAACAAATATGAGCAGAAGCGTGGAACCCGTTGAATCCTCCAGCATTTCTTACACCTGCATGCGCATGACTTCGTTGTAGGCATCGATCACCTTATTGCGGATCTGTATGGCGAGGTTTAAGGAAAGCTCCGCCTTCTGCGCCTGTATGGTGGCGGTATGGAGATCCGTAATATCGCCTGAAAGCAGACGCAACGTGTCCGCCTGTGTGGCGACATCCGCTCCCTGCGCTTCCTGCATGGCGTTGCTCAGGATATCCGTAAAGGCTGCGCCCTCCGGCTTTGCGGCGGAAGAAGCCTGCTGCCCCGCCTGGGCCGCGATATTGGAAAGCTGCTGAATCTGCATGGTGCCCTCTTTTCCTCAGCCTTAACGGCCGATCTCAAGCGCCTTTAACGCCATGTTCTTGGTGGCGTTGAGCGCGGTGATGTTCGCTTCATACGCGCGCGTCGCCGCCATCATATCCACCATTTCCGTCACTTCGTTTACGTTGGGGTAGCGTACATATCCGTCTGCATCCGCGTCGGGATGTGTGGGATCGTATTCGGTCTTAAAATCCGACATATCGGTCGCGATGGAGGATACCACCACGCCGCGGCCGGGAGACGGTTGTGTTTGGCCTTCCCTTGCTCTGTTCAGGAACGAGGCGAACCCGGTGTCGCCGGGGCGCTCGGAAAACACGACGGCCCTGCGGCGGTACGGTTCCCCGTTTTCGATCCTGGTCGTGTTGGCGTTCGCAATGTTCTGGCTGATGACGTCCATTCTGAGCCGTTGGGCCGTGAGCGCGGAACCGCTGATATCAAGTGAGCTTAAAAATGCCATACGCTATTTTCCCTCCCTGATTGCCATGCCAAGGCGCGCAAACTCGCTGTTCATCTGTTCGGTCAAGGTGTAATAGTAAATGGTATTGCGCGCGAGGGCGACGTTTTCGGCTTCTACGTCCACATTGTTGCCGTCCATGCGCATGGTAAGATCGTCGTTCTGGGAAACCACGGGCGAAACGTCCGCCATGTTCTGCGCCTCATTGGAGCCGTCAAAATCAAAGTGACTGCCCCGGGTGCGCGTATTTGAGAAATCCTGATCTAAACCGCTTCCGGCATCTACGATATCTTCGTTTTGGGTGAATACGATGTGCTTGTCCCGCGTGCGTTTGTTTTCGTAATGGGACGAGATATCGTTCTTAAACGCGTCCTGCCGCGCGGGTTCGTCGCCTGCGGAGGATTGTATTTGCGCCTGATCCTCAAGCGCCTTTTTGAACATGGTCTCAAATGCGACGCTGGAGCTTTTGAAGTTGGGTGTTTCCGCGTTGGCGATGTTGTTGGTGATCACTTCGTTGCGGAGCCAGGCCGCATCCATGCCCTTTTGCAGGAGATCAACATTATGAAACATTTTTGATATCATGCTCAAACCACTCCTTCCTGGGAACGATACGCCTCATAGTTAGACAGTACCTTGGAAACATAACCCCGCACGCGCTCACTGATTTTTGCGTATTCGGAAGCGTTGTCCGGATCGGCGATGTTCAGCTCCGATATCCGGCTCGGCCCGGTATTGTATGCAGCGAGTGCCAGGCGCAAGTCCCCGAAACGGTCGATCAGGCTTTTTAAGTACTTGCTCCCGCCGCTGATATTCTGCGCGGGGTCAAAGGAGTTTGTTACGCCCAGTGACTTTGCCGTTCCCGGCATCAGCTGCATAAGACCTTCCGCCCCGGCGGAAGATACCGCGTCTGTACGGTAACTCGATTCCGCCTGTATGACGGCTTTCACCAGGGCTTCGTCCAAACCGTTCTCCTGCGCCGCGCTCCTGATGAGCCCGTCGTAGGAGGACGCATTTTGCACAGCCGCGGGCTGTATTTGCGCCTGGGTCTGAATTTGGGCCTGCGCGGCCAGCGTGCCCGAAAGCAGGCTGGAAAACCGTGGAGCGGTGAAACCCGCCTTTGCCGCACTGGCATTCAAAACGGATTGCACCTGCTGCAATTTGGCTAAATATATATCCTTAACCGTTTCCATACAGCAAACCCTTCTTATACATAAATAAGTATAGCATAACAAATCGCGCGCATTCAACAATTTGTTCATATTTTTACGCGTTTCTGAGCTATAACACGTACATTTCGTCGAATATTTCCACAAAACGCATGTATATGTACCCGGTTCCAGAACTTGAATATACAACCAAACCAGAGTAGGGGCTATTTCCCGCCTGTCATCTCGTCATGCCAGCGGCACATACGGGAAGAAATCTCCGAAAGGGGCAGTTCCTCCTGCACAGCGCCAACGTTGTTCGCAACCATGGGCATGCCGTAGACCACGCATGTTTCCTTGTTCTGGCCGATGGTAAACGCGCCTTTTTTGCGCATGCTTAAAAGCCCTTTTGCGCCGTCGCTTCCCATGCCGGTGAGGATAATGCCAAGCGAGTTTGCTCCCGCCGCTTTGGCCACCGACTCGAAAAGCACATCCACCGAAGGGCAATGCCCGCTGACCTTTTCTCCCTTATAGCTCTTTATGCGGTACCCTTTTGCGGACCGCTCCACTTCCATCTGGAAATCGCCCGGGGCGATGAGCACACGGCCCGGCAGCACAATATCCCCGTCCTCCGCCTCCTTTACCTCCAGCGCACAGGTATTGTTCAGCCTTTCCGCATACATTCTGGTAAACACGGGCGGCATATGCTGCACGACGACGATACCTGCCGAGAAGCTTTTGAGGCTGTTCAATATGGTCGCCGTGGCTTCCGTACCGCCGGTAGAAGCGCCGATCGCCACTAGCAGGCTTTCGTTTACAGCCGTCCCGCTCGACCTTTCCGCAAGCCCCGCAAGATTCTTTTTGCGCTTGAACTGGCCCACCTTGGAAATGGAAGCGATCTTGATCTTGATGACAAGCTCGGAAATAAACGCGTTGCGGTCACTCTCGTCCATGGTGACGGGTTTTGCTACAAAATCCACAGCCCCGGCCTGCATGGCGTCGAGCACCATGGTGGGCGTGGAACTGACCACAAGCACAGGCAATGGATACTGCGGCATCAGCTTTTTCAAGAATTCCAGGCCGTTCATCTTGGGCATATCGACGTCGAGCGTCATGACGTCGGGCTTAAGCTCAAGTATCTTGTCCCTGGCCTCAAACGGATTGGCCGCTTCACCCACCACCTCTATCCCAGCGTCCCTGGAAATGCTGGTGCTGATAAACTGGCGCATAAAAAGCGAATCGTCCACGATCAGGACGCGCGTTTTTTTCAATGCCATACTCTTTAGCCCTTCCTGTAGACTGAAGGCATCACATAATGAAGACCGGTCAAGGCCCTGTCCACCGATTCCGAATGGCCTACAATCAGGTAGCCTCCGTCGCACAGAGAGTCGCAGAAGCGGGTTACCAGTTCCGCCTTTGTTTTCGCGTCAAAATAGATCATAACGTTGCGGCAGAATATTACATGAAATTTTTTCTTGAAGGGGAACGTCTGCTCCATGAGGTTGAATTTACGGAATATGACTTCTTTTCTGAGCTCGGTCTTTACCATGAGCCTGCCGTCGGCTTTGGGCTCAAAATACCGTATACGCCAGTGGCCGGGGATATTGCCCGCATCCTCGGCGCTGTATATGCCCTGTTGGGCCGCGTCGAGTACCTTTTGGGAGATGTCCGTCGCTAAGATCCGCTTGTCCCACGTGGGGCCTTCCGCGCCAAAAAATTCATCGTTGAGCATGGCGAGGGTATACGGCTCCTGCCCGGTGGAACAGCCTGCGCTCCAGACGCGGATGTCGTGATCCCGCACGTTCTCTTTTAACCTTGGCAGTATGTCCTGCCTGTAAAAGTCGAAATGCGCCCATTCCCGCATAAAGTAGGAATAGTTGGTGGTAAGGGCATTGATGACGTTGGTGATTTCCGTGCCGGACGTATCCTGAAAAAGCACCTTAAAGTAGGCCGAATAGCTGTGGTAGCCGTTTTTCGACAGGTATTGGTTCATGCGCCCTTCGATGAGGGTGCGTTTTTTTGTGAGATTGATGCCGTAATCCCGTTTTAAATACTCCGTGAGCGTCAGAAATTCCTGATCGCTCAGCTTGATAAGATCGCGGTTTTGTACGTAACTTTCCATAAAAACGTCCTTTATTGTGGCTTTCTTTAAAAAGATAGTCGGGGCTTACTTGTATATATCGTCATTTTTCTTGGAAACATAACATGGCTTCCGGCACAAAAGACGCGCCCGAAAAACGGGCGCGCCAAAAGATTACTTGTTCAATTCTAAAAATCTTTACTCGTAAAGCAAGGCGGCGCAGTCGAGCAGCAGCTTTACCTTCTCATCCATCCTGCTGATGCCACTGACATATTTGGAGTGCACGTCCTTCATGGAAGGCGGGGGTACGACGTCCTGCGCGTCTATGGTGAGCACCTCGGAAACTTCGTCAATCAGCAGCCCTACGGTCATCTCCTGCACTTCCACCACCACGATGCAGGTGCGTTCGGTATACTCTACGGCGGGTTTTTTGAACTTTAGCCGCACATCGATGACGGGGACGATCTTTCCCCGCAAATTCATAATGCCTTTGAGATAGTCCGGCGCGCCCGGCAGCGGCGTTACAGGCAGTACGCCGATGATTTCTATCACGTTGCCTATGGCAATGCCGTACACTTCCTCCCCCAGCAGGAAGGTTAAGTACCGGTTTTGCTGCGTATCTTCCGCTTCCGCCACCGCGTTGTTCTGTATAAAGGCCATGGCCCGTTCCCCTTTCGCTGTTAAGCTCACCACATACTATATCTTAATAATACAAATCCACAATCAGGCCCCGGATATCGTCCACAATGCTCAGAAGCCGGATGTTTTCGGCCTCGTTCTTTAAAATCTCCGCCGCAAGCTCATCCAGCTTGCCGTTGACTTTGCGGATGAGCGCAAACACCTTGTGACGGCCCCTTTGGTCAAACTGGCTGGTCTTGCTGAACAGGTACGCGTTGCTGACGGTTTCGTTGAGCAGCTCGCTGATCAGCGCCCGGTATTTATGAAACTCCGCGATATCCGCCTTTTTACCGACGATTTCGCCCTGATCAAGTATCTTTCCTTTGAGCGCTTTCAAGTACTGCTCATACTCCGCGGTGTCGGAGTCGTGCTTTTGGCGGGAGAATTCGCGCGCAAACCCGGACGCCACCTTTTTTTCCGCTGTGCCGAGCGCCTGGGTATTCGCAAATACCGTTGACGTTTCCTTAATTCTCACGGCCAATCCTCTTTCCTATAAATAAGCTTCAAAGGTCCATGAGGAGTTCTTCTTCCTCGGGCTTAAGGAGCTTGGTGCAATCCAGCAGCAATTTGACGCTGCCGCCCGATTTCGCGATGCCGCTCACGCAACGGTTCTGCGGCAGCCCGTCAAATGTGGGCGGCGGCACGATATCCGCTTCTTCTATGTGAACGACGTCCGCCACATGTTCCACGATCAGCCCCGCGTTGAGGCTCCCGTTGTCTATGATGACGATGCAGGTCCGCTCTCCGTATTCGATTGCCGGCATTTTAAAGCGCAGCCTGAGATCCATAACGGGAATGACCTTGCCGCGCAGATTGATGACGCCCCTGACGAACGTCGGCATCTCGGGCAAGGGGGAAATGGGCATAAGACCTATGATTTCGGTTACGCAGCCGATATCCAGGCCGTAGACTTCCTCGCCAAGGCCGAACGTAAGGTATCGGCTTTGCTGCGTATCGTCCGTATCTTCAAACAAATCCCTTTCCAACAACGACATGGCGTTCCCTCCAATTGTCTTCGCGCTATCAAAAGCGCGGTTCATTTCCGCATATCGATAAACAGGCCGTTCCCCGCAACATACGGATTAACATACTGCTGCATCTTTTTCCCGGATTGGCGGATGCTTTTCAATTCCGCCTTGTAAAACAGCAGGCGTTCCTTCACATATGCCGCGCATTTCTCGTCAAGGCGCCTGATTTCCTCAAGCGCCTCCTTCATTTCTTTGGAAAGGGCTTTTTTATCCAGACCACAGCGTGCATCCAACGCGTCGATCTGTGCCCGCAGCGCCTCGGTTTCATCCAAAACCACCGCAAGCTCTTCCTCGCGGCTCTCTTCCAAGCAGCTCAGCTGCGCTTTTGCGAGTATGAGCATGCGTTCAATCATCTGCTGTTTCTGCTGCACATATTCGGTTGGATGATCGGAAGCGCCCATTTTTATTCCCCCATTTGCGCAACGGAACCCACGCCGTTTTTCGAAAGCGTGGCCCAGGATTCCCGAAGCTCCGAAAGGAGCCTCGCAATATCGGAGAGGGCATTTATATCCTTATTCGCGTTGCCCTGCGCAAGCTCGTTGAGCATGAACTCATAGAGCGCGAAAAGATCGTTGCCAACGGGAAAACGCAAATCCAGGCTGTTGATCAGCTCCATCAGGATACGCTGGGCCTTTTGCAGGCTGTCGTTTGCCTTTTCAAAATCCTTGTCTTCAATGGAGAGACACGCGATCTTGATCTGCTTGATGCAGCCGTCATACAGCATGACGACCAATTCTACCGGGTTCGCGGTCAATACGCCCTGTTGCTTGTACTTTTGGAACGCATTGTTCATTGCGTACATATAGTTCCTCCCCAAAAAACCTAAACCGTTGTTTATTTTAAAAGTCAGAATATTTAACCTTGGGCTTGGGCGCTGAGCATCGAACTGATCCAGCTCGTCTGGCTGTTGAGCTTTGCAAGCGCAGTTTCCATGGCGGTAAACCTGGCGTAATATTTTTCTTCGTTGGTGGCCAACCAATCTTCCATCTGATCGAGCCTGTTGTTGGCTTCGGTAACCGCTCTTCCGTTGGTTTCCAACGTGGTATTGACATTGTTGGTAAGATAGGAGAGGAATGTGCTCGACATCCTCGTCACAAGGCCGGATTCCTTATATTTTGTGCCCGCTTCCGTAGCGCTGCTCACCTTGGTAAATATGCTCGCCACCTGATCGGGGTTATTGGCCAGCGCATTCTTGAGCTTGGCTTCGTTGATAACGATCTGACCCGTCTTCGACATATAACCGGTCTCCAGCCCTATGCTTGCGGCGCTTTTCCCCGCACCCTCCACCACACTATAAAACGCACTGCGCAGATCCTGAAGCAGCGTACGGATGCCGCTATCGTTGCTCAACAAGCCGCTCTTTGCCTTCTCTTCCCACTGGTTAATCTGGGTCTCGGAAAGCTCGTCCCGTTCCGCATCCGTCAGCGGCCCGTAATCGGAATAGACTTCCTCATCAAGCTTGGCCTGCAGTTCCGTAATAAGGGAGTTGTATCCGTCGATAAAGCCCTTGATCTTGTTGTATACGCTGTCGACATCGCGGGTCACGCTGAACTTGATTGGGGTAGTCGATTGATCTTTTAACGTGTAGGTAATGCCGTCAATGGCAAACGTGTTGGAACTTTTCTCCACCGGCTCACCTTCGATAGTCAGCTTCGCGTTCGTTCCCTTTTTTTCATCGACCTCTCCGATCATAAATCCCGCACTTGCCGACGCAAATGCCGTACCAGTAAGATTTTTAATGCTGATCTTACTATTCTCTCCTGTGGCCTTACCAGTGATGGTAAACTTACGCGTTAAACTGGAATAACTCATGGTCACGCCCGCATCCGAGGAATTGATCTGATTCATCATTTTGTTGATGGTCATATCCTCAGAATTAGAAAACGTAAACTCCTTACCGTTGATGGAGAAAGAAATTTTGCCGTCCTGAAAAATCCCCGGGCCAAACGCCTCTTCCAGTGAAGAATTGATATTTTTTGTAGTGTCTGTAAACATGCTCCCACTGCTCGCTACCTGCGGAGCGGTTGCAAGGCGCTCGATGCTGTTGATGGTTAGCGCCCCCACGGAAGCGTTGCTGCCTGCTGTAATGCTCACAGCGCTGGTCTGGGTATCCATCGTCACCGCGAACGCGTTGTAGGCAGAGGACGAGAACATATTGGTAGCAGGATATTGCGTGGTCATGTATGTCTCGCGGAAGCTCTTAAGCTTCAGGTTAATTGCCCGGTAGGCGTCTCCCTTCCACTCCAGCTTTTCCGCCAATTTGAATTGTTTATCTACTTTCAGCTGATCGATTTTCAGCAGGCTTGTCACGATCGCCTCGGTATCAAGCCCTGAGGAAAGACCATTCAAACGGACTAGATTGGCATTGATGCTATTGGCCATTCTGTATCACTCCTGTCTTTGGCCTAGAGTTCTACTTTGCGCTACATACTTAATCGGCATAATGCCGAGCGACTTTAGGGGAAGATTTCTTTTGCATTACGCATGCGCGTAATAGACGACGCTATTGAGACTTTCATTGTAGATATCGGTGATGGGCGCGTAATTGGTGAGCGTTCTCCCCGCCTGAGCAATCATCACGCCGCGGGAAGGGTCGTATTGCCCGTCATTGGATGGGGAAACGACCTGCACATGCCCGTGGCCGCCCTGTGTATTTTTCCATGCCGTGACAACAGGAAGGCCCTGGTTTGCGTATTGCTGCGCCTGTTCGGGCGTAACCTGCACCCAGCCGTAGTCGCCGCCTTTGGTTCCCAGCCAGTCGTATATGCCGTTGGCGTTGAGTTCCTTTGCGCCGCTCACGTCGGGGTATGCCTTGGCCTCCAGCGTTACAGGATCGACATAATGGGGAATTTCCGTGCCCATGGCCTTGGTGACGTCCCAAAGGAATATGTTGCAGTACGTATCGTTGTTTCCTTTTTTATTGACGGCGTAGCGCGGGTTTGTTGGCACCTGAAACTGGTCGATGACGCTGCGGTAAAGGCCGGGATTCCGGTTGCCCTGCTGGCTCGTAATGGTTGGGTTTGCGGGTTTTGAGGCGGAAAACGGCGTTACCGCCTCGTTTGAACTGCCGCCAAACACCATATCGTTTGCACGCTGGAGCCCGGCGCGGTCATATCCGCCCGAAACCAGCCCGTTCAATACGTCAAAGCGCATATTTTCCAGCGTATCCGCGGAACTGTTTGTAAGAGCAGCCGAAAGGCTGGACATGGCCGCCCCCATGGAGCCTGCGGAAGCGCCCGTGCCCATCATCATAAAAAACATCATGACGGCGCTCTTTAAGTCCCCTCCCTCTTCCCCCGCCGAAGAAAGAAGCGCTGGCACCTGCGCGAGCATGGCGGTACTTTCCGCGGAGGAAATTCCCTCTCCTTCTGCAGCACCGTTAACGCCCAGCCCGGAAAGCTGTTCCGAAAGCTGTGCGGAAAGCAGCGCCGAAAACGCGGCGGAATTTGCGCTAGAAGACGTCTTCCCCGTGCCTGCAGTATTGTTGGGGGTGGGAATGAGCGGGTTAACGGAAGTTGTCATCTGTACGTTCCTTTTTGTATGTCTGATAGCTGATAACGCTTGGCCGCGCCGCCGTCCAGCTTGCCGATAAATACAAGCACCTGTGCGACCACCTGGTAGAGTTCCTCCGGAATTTCATCGCCCGTGCTGAACCGGCTCAAAACGGAGAGGAGCGACTCGTCCTCCACGATGGGGATTTTGTTTTCCTCAGCGGTTTCAAGCATCTTTTGTGCGACATAGCCCTGCCCCAGACCCACGATCAACGGGGCGTTATCCCTGCCCATATCGTATTTGAGCGCCGCCGCCTGCATATCCGGCTTCTGGTTTTCGCTCATATAATCACGTCCACGCCGACGCCGGAGGGCGCATGCATCCGTTTCAGCTTTTCTTCCGCATTGAGCGGCGTTGTTTTTTCCCGAAGCGGCGAAACTTTATATTCCTTCAACTGGAAGCGAAGCTCCGAAAAAGAGCGTTGCAGTTCATTCATTCCTTCCCGAAACGCCTTCTGCGCGCTTTCGTTCTGCACCCGAATATCAAGGGAGAGGTCGCGGTTTTCCATGCGCAGCATCGCCTCTACCCGGCCAAGGTTCTGCGTGGAGAGCCCCAGCACCACGGATGTGCTTTGCCGCTCGGCTCCCTTTTCCCTCCGGTTCCTTTTATAGATGTAAAGTTCCGCCGAGCCGTACTCTTTGAGATGGATGGGGACTTGTACAAACACAAACCGGGAAATGTCCTCCGCAAGCTTGGCCTGCGCGGTGAGTTCCTGAAAACGGGAGGTGAGAGTCTCCTGCGTATGGATATCGGTATTTTTAATCAGCTTCTGAAGCTCCAAAAGCTTTTGGGGCGTTTCTTCCACGGATTTTTTCAATGTTTGCGCGTCAAGATCCTCTCCCGCTTTCGCGAACAGCTCCAGCAGCTGCTTTAAAACCGCCTTTCCTTCGCCCTTCGCCGCGTTTGGGAGATCGGAAGATTCTTTTGGGACAGGGCCGGGAGGCAGTTCCGCGCTTTCATCCTGCGTGGCAGCATACGTTGCAGCCGCATCCGCGGTATGAGCGGATTTTCCCAATACACTCGCCTGCTTGGCGCCCAATGGATTGCCGCTTTCCTTTATAACAGCCTCCGCCTGAGGCTGCACGTTGGGCTGCCCGGTCAAATGCGGCTGTGCTTCTCCTGTTATACCATTCGAAACCGCCTGCTGCGATTGGGTTTGTTTTGCCGTGCTATTTAAGTCTGCCTGCTGTAAAACGGGCTGTTCTTGGATTACCTGATCCGCAGCTTGCTCTCCCTGCAAGGCCGGGGCGGGCGTCTCCGTTGCCGAAGCATCTCGAGGCAGCGCTATACCCGCCTGCGGCTGGATCAGTGTTTTTCCGGTTTCGGCAGCTACATTTTCCGGCATGAACAATACGGGGTTCTGCCCGGTTACTGGAGCGCCTTTTATCTGCAGCTGCGCCGGAGTCTGTCCCTGCGGCTGCGTTGGAGCCTGTCCCTGCGGCTGGCCCGCCTCCATTTGCTGCTGCCCGGTTAATATCTGCGCCTTGCTTTCCGGCTGGGTTAACGCCGCATCCCCTTGCTGCGGAATGACCTGTGCTTGCTGCCCCTGCAATGCAGCGCCTGTTTCGATCTGCACAGCCTGGAGAATGGCGGGTTGCCCTTCCGGCACTGCGGCAGATGGATTTGGGCTGCTCTGTGCGGAACTGCCCGGCTGGTTTTGCACAAAGGGCGTTTCGATATGTTCTGCCGCCGCGGCTGCGATAAACTGCTCCAGCGCGGAAGCGGCGCCCTGGGCAACTTCATAAAAGGCTGTGCCGAATTGTTTGCCGTTCAGGATAGATTGAAACGCGTGGATGCTTTCATTTGTTGCCGGTATGTTGTTTGCAGCAAAAAATGCGGCCGCCTTCGCATCCGCCGGGTAGTTTTTCAGAATCTCCGCCGCAAGGGATATGAGCTTTGGCGTGGGCCTGATGTTCATTTGCCCGAACGCTTCCTTCAACTGCTGTGTCAGCGCGGCCTGCGTGGTTGCTGCAGCGTTTTCCCTCATGGGGATACCGCTCTGCCCCGGTTCCACGAACACTACACGCAGCACCTGCTGTTGCCGCTCGCCTCCTGCCATCAGCTCGACCGTATCGTGTTCCATCAGAACAGTGCCCGGCTGAAGGCGCGCACTGAACACGCGCCCGTCCTCCGTCTTGAAGGATACGTTCTCTCCCTCTACGGAAACGACGGTCGCCCGGATAACCTCCCCCTGCTCGAGCGAGAGCGGGCTTTGCGGCGCCTTTGCGGCGGAGGAAGACGCGATTTCCTGAGTGAGCGTGATTCGCATGGCGGTCCTCGTTTTAATTTCTGATATCTGTTATATCGTCAGGTCGATATGGTGGATGGTGCCGGCCGTGCCGTTTTCTCTGAGGAAGACGGAGCTTGCGCGCATAACGCCGTCAGCTTCCTGTCCGTTTGCAAGAGAGTATTCTGTCTCTGTTTCCTGCAGGTAAATTGCACCCACTCCGGCCTGTCCCAGAGAAAAGAGCGCCGTATTCCCATTCTCCCCCATAGTGAGGATGGACAATTTCCCGAACATAGGATCGTTTTCATCGATCCACCCGTTGTTGTCCAGGTCGTAAGCGCGCAGATCCTGAAATCCGTTCCCGCTTTGCGGGCCAAAAAGCTCGCTTCCGTTGTTGATCACGCCGTCCCCGTTCTTATCGAGCGCGAGAAAGCCACTTCCGGCCGTGGCGAATGATATCTGCTCCGTTTTTCCGTCCGCATCCAAATCGAACGCGACTTTCTGCCCGCTCAGCGTCGGCCCGGCAGCGTCATAGGCGATGACAAGCGGGTCGATGGGGCGCGAGCCCATGCGGATACTTACGCCGCTTTGCTCATAATAGCTGCGCGACAGATTGAGTTCAAGGCGGAAATTGATCGTGCGCCCGTCTTCCGTTTTTACGCTGCCGGAGGCCTCGTAGCGCAGTTGCTCATTCTCTTCATAACTGTGGAAGGAATCGTATTCCAGCCCCCAATTAAGCGCTGCCTGCCCTTGAAAGGGCTGTGCGGAGCGCTCCCCTTCCTCTTGCCGGAATAGATCCTTATCCACCGCGCGCAGGCGGATGCGCTTGCCGGTAAGGGCAAACACCATGGCTTCGAGCAAACGAAGCTTGACGTCCGTCTGATCTTTCTCTTCTTCCGAGCCGTGTTCGAGCCGTTTTGCGCGGCTGCTTGCCGCAAGAAGCTTCTGCCGTTCATCAAACGACGTAAGCTCCACCTTCACTGCCGGTTCCTCCCCCCCCATGGCTTGCGGAGGAGTCCCGGTCCAGAAGTTGAGGCGTTCCATGGAAAAGCTGGCCGTTTCCAGCAGGTGCTCGCTTTGCGTCTGCACCTGGGCGCTCGCAATCTTCATATTCATCCCTCCGTCACAAGATGTTCCCGGTTCCTTCCTGAACCTTGTATGGAAGTACGGCGCGCCCGCCCTTTTACGGCGTCCTGCCAGGCATGCACGTGCCGATGGTACTTGTATCGGCATTTTTAGCTGGGATATTAATGTCTTTTATCCCCAAAAACCTTTCCTTTCGGCCATATGCGGCATGTTTAGCGATATTCCGCCAAAAAGTATATTGCTTTTTGAAAAGAACCATTAACGCTTCCGAATGAAATGACGATATATAGAATAACACGAAAGACAATGGCCGTATTATGCACAAAAACGGATGCGGCCGCATCGTACAGACGCCCACAGGGATGGCGGCAGGGAGGGTGGTTTTCATAAAACCCGGCGAAATAAACGAGATACAGCTGGATTTTCTAAAGGAACTTGAAAACATCGGCGCGGCGAACGCGGCTACGGCTCTGGCCGGAATGCTCAACCGCCCGATCGATATTCGGGTTCCCAAGGCCTGGTTCTGCTCG
>JAEYHP010000159.1 GCA_023409435.1 Bacillota bacterium
AGCATGGACGTCCTTATTAAAATATGCAAAGCGCTTCAATGCGATATTGGCGATATTATGGAAATTGTGCCGGACGCGGTTGAGGAGCAGGAAAGCAGAAACCCGCTCGTTTGATCTACTGAGATTAACGGTCGCGGTTTTCCAGATGAGGCGAAAGGGAAAGCTGTGCAGCAAAACCCCAAATAGATAAAATGGTCGGAGGCAGTAATAGTGGCAATTAAGAAAACACAACTATACAGCAGTTTATGGGCAAGCTGCGATGAGCTTCGCGGCGGTATGGATGCGTCCGAATACAAGGACTACATTCTAACTCTGCTGTTCGTAAAATACGTTACCGACCGTTTCAAAGGCGACCGCTACGCGGCTATTGAGGTGCCGGAAAACGGTAGCTTTGATGTCCTTGTGGCAGCTAAGAACAAATCAGATATCGGAGAGAGAATAAATAAAGCTATAGCTGCCTTGGCAAACGCGCCTCGAAATTCTCAGCTTACCGGCGTCATCAATGTCGCCGACTTTGACGATGACACGAAGCTCGGCAGGGGTGATGAAAAGGTTGAGAAGCTTACAAACCTTATTTCTATTTTCCAAGACGAGAGACTGAACTTCCGTAACAACCGTGCCGGAGGAGATGATATCCTCGGGGATGCCTATGAGTATCTCGTGCGTAACTTTGCCGTCGAGGGCGGTAAAAGCAAAGGTCAGTTCTATACGCCCGCCGAGGTGTCTCGCGTTATCGTAAAAATAATCGGCGTCGGTGAAACGAAAACCGCCGATACCACCGTCTACGACCCGGCTTGTGGTTCGGGCTCTCTATTGATTCGCGCGTTTGACGAATCCCCAAATGGACTAACTATTTACGGACAGGAAAAAGAGCCGAAGACCGCCGGGCTTGCTAAAATGAACCTTGTTCTCCATAGCAATTCAACGTGGACGATTCAAGCGGGTAATACCTTCTCCGACCCGCAATATACCCGGGGCGAGGGGTTGCGTCGTTTTGACTTTGTTGTCGCCAATCCGCCATTCTCTGATAAGAAGTGGAAGACGGGCCTTAAGCACGCAGAGCGATTCGATGACTTTGACGCAATGCCGCCGAAGAAAAATGGAGACTTCGCGTGGCTGATTCATGTCCTTCGTTCGCTTGACGCGAACGGCAAGGGCGCTATTATCCTGCCTCACGGTGTGCTATTCCGTGGAAATGCAGAGGCGACGATTCGTGAGAATATCATCAAGAATAACAAAGGTATTAAGGGCATTATCGGTCTGCCCGCCAACCTTTTCTATGGTACCGGCATAGCCGCCTGTATCATCGTATTTGATAAAGAAAACGCCGAGAAACGCGAAGGAATCTATATCATCGACGCAAGCCATGACTATATCAAAGACGGGAACAAGAACCGTCTGCGCGAACGTGATATTAAGAAAATCGTTGACTTCTTCACTACCTTCCGCGAGGACGAGCCTACTTATGCGCGCTTCGTGAAGTATTCCGAAATGAAAGATAACGGATATAACCTCAATATCTCCCGCTACATCGACAGCGGAGCGAAAGAGGATATTCAGGATATCCCAGGACACATTTACGGCGGGATACCGCAACGGGACGTTGATGCTTTGCAGAAATACTGGGGGGCATTCGGCGGCTTGCGCGAAGCCTTGTTCACCGACTACGGTCGTGACGGGTATTTGAAGATTGCGGTTGACAAAGGCGCAATATGGGACACGATTTTTCACATTCCCAGCTATCTCGCTTATGCAGAGAAACTCGACAACGCCTATAATGCATGGAAAAACGCTAATAACGACGCGCTGTACAACATCCCCAAAGGGACAAACCCGAAAACCTTTATCGTTCCGATTGCGCAGAGCATACTCGACCTGTTTGGCGGCATTTCGCTCGTCGACCATTACGACGCTTACGAAGCGTTAATGGTCTACTGGAACGAGATAATGCAGGACGATGTTTATATCATTTCCGAGGATGGCTACGAAGCCGGGCGCGAGGTAGAAAAGGAATTCACCAATCCTAAGAGAGGCAATCCAAAGCTCAAATCATTCGAGGGCAAAATCATTCCGGTTCGCCTTGTTGTCGATATGTATTTTCCACAAGAACGCGACGCCATCGCCAAGCTAAACCGAACGCTTGAGGACGTTCGTACCGATATGACCGCTCTATTTGAAGAACAGAGCAGCGAAGACGGTGCTTTTTTAGATATTCTCAACGAGAAGAAAGAGGACGTTATATCCGCTGGTCTTAACAAGAAAATCAGAGAGCTACGCGGCTCAGAAGACGACGAAGATGAATACGCGATTCTGGTGAAATACAAAGGACTCAAAGATAACGAGTCCACGATAAAGACCGCAATTAAAGAGGCGCAAGCCGCTCTCGATGAAGCGGTGCTGGCAAAGTATCCAGTTCTGACACTGGACGAAGTCAAAACGCTTCTTATTGAGAAAAAGTGGAGTTATGAAATTTACGCCAAAATCGACGCAATCTATCGTGCCCTGTCGCACAGTTTATCAGCGCGTGTAACCGAACTCGCCGAACGCTACGAGCGCACAATGCCTGAACTAACAAAGGATGTCTCTGACCTTGAGAAAAAAGTGAGATCTCATCTGGAAAGGATGGGATACAAATGGTGAAAGACTGGTCTGAGGTCGAGCTCGTAACGCTATCAGATGGCGGTATGCAAAATGGTGTCTTTTACGAAGTGGTTCGTAAAGGGAATGGCATACCAATTATTAATGTAGGAGACTTATATTCTCAAGTACCGATAACGACTGATGGCTTAGAATTATTTGAAGCCACAGACGACGAGATTCAAAGGTTTGCCGTGAATGATGGTGACCTGTTCTTCACTCGGTCATCTGTTGTCCCAAGCGGTATTGCATTTTGTAATTGGTACAATAAAACGAACTCAATGTCGGTTGTCTTTGATAGTCATGTTATTCGTTTCAAAACTGACACAAAGCAAGTTGTTCCCATGTTTCTATACTTGCAGTGTATTTCACCAAAAGCGAGGAAGTTCTTTGTCACTAATGCAAAAACGGGTACAATGACAACAATTGACCAGACGGTTCTTGGGAAATGTCCAATAGACCTACCACCGCTCCCAGAACAACGCCTTATCGCCAAAGCCCTCTCCGACGCCGACGCCTATATCACTGCGCTTGAAAAGCTGCTCGTCAAAAAGCGCAATATCAAACACGGCGCCATGCAGGAACTGCTGACCGGCAAGAAACGTCTGCCGGGGTTTAGCGATGAGTGGGTAAATTTTAACCTTGCTGCTAATTCCGTATTGAAAGCGAGAATTGGTTGGCAAGGCTTAACGACCGCTGAATACCTCAACGAAGGGTATGCTTTTCTTATTACGGGTACAGACTTCGATAATGGAACTATTGCTTGGAACACTTGTCATTATGTTGATGAAGAACGCTACAGCCAAGACCCTAATATCCAAGTCGCCAATGGCGACGTGCTTATAACAAAAGATGGCACCATCGGCAAAGTTGCCATTGTCGCTGGACTTTCAAAGAAAGCCACATTGAACAGCGGTGTCTTTGTTGTCCGACCGAAAGATAATTCATATGTAAGGACTTATATTTATTACATTCTGCAATCGGAGATTTTCACAGATTTTCTTGCAAAATTGGCGGCTGGATCAACCATTAACCACCTATATCAGAAAGATTTTGTAAACTTTGAATTTCAAATACCACCGACCGACAAAGAGCAGAACGCTGTCGCCAAAATGCTCTCTGATATGGATGGGGAAATTCTTAAACTTGAGGCAAAGCTTCAAAAAGAGCGATGGATAAAACAAGGCATGATGTCGCAGCTGCTCACAGGCAATATCCGACTGATTAAGGAGGGCGAAGACGATGGCTGAACGGGTAACGCAAAACCGGATACGCAAGCTCATTGAGGAAAAGCTGGGATACACCTATCTCGGCAACCTTGAGGGCTACGATAACCGAAACGTAGATGAGGCGAAGCTGAAAGCCTATCTCAAAAAAGCGGGTTACGAAGCCCGTCTGATAACCCGCGCTATTCACGAGCTCACTACAGCTGCGTCCATCGTATCTGATTCGCTCTATGACTCAAACATGGCGGTTTATACGCTCCTGCGATATGGTCAGCGTATCAAGCCCGCCGTGGATGAAGAAGCTGTGCGCGTTTACTATATCAACTGGAAAGAACCGCTCAAGAACGACTTTTATATCGCTGAAGAAGTTACGGTCAACGGCCCAACTAACCAGCGTCGCCCTGATATTTTGCTGTATATCAACGGTATCGCTGTTGCTGTGCTTGAACTAAAAGCCAGCGCGGTGTCAATGTCAAAGGGTATACGGCAGAATATCAGCAGTCAAACTGATATCCGTGCATTTTTCAACACGGTACAGTTCTGCCTTGCTGGAAACGATACAGAGGGCTTGCGATATGGAACAATTGAGTCCTCTGAGAAGCACTATCTCAAGTGGAAAGAAGACGCCGACACAACCGACCCGGTTTCAACTGCTGTTCACGATCTGCGAGATGAATCCAGATACTCTATCGACAACGATATTATTTCGCTTTTCTACAAAGAGCGGCTGATTGAGTTTGTATATAACTTCGTTATCTTCGACGGAGGCACAAAAAAGCTTGCACGCCCAAATCAGTTTTACGGCGTTCAGGCAGCGCGAACCCGGATTGCTAAGGGCGAGTGCGGTATTATCTGGCACACCCAAGGCAGCGGTAAATCCCTGACGATGGTGTGGCTTTCCCGAGTTATAAAAGAGAGCAATCCGAGCGCCCGCATACTGATTATCACCGATCGCGAGGAACTCGACGACCAGATTGAAAACAAGGTTTTCGGAAAAGATGCGGCTGGCGACAGCATTTACCGGACAAAATCCGGCGCTGATTTGATAGAGAAAATCAATGCGTATGCTCCGGTTACAATGTGCTCGCTGATTCACAAATTCGGCAAGCGTGTTGAAAGCGAATCTGATGAGAGGCGAGCTGATAGAGATTATAAGAAGTATATCGCTGAACTCAAAGCGAGTCTGCCAAGCGACTTTCTGCCAAAAGGCGACTTTTATGTTTTCGTAGATGAATGCCACAGGACACAGAGCGGAATGCTCCACGCCGCAATGAAGGCAATTTTACCTGATGCAATCTTCATCGGTTTTACTGGCACTCCGCTCTTGAGCCAACAAAAGAAATCTACAAAGAGCAGTATTCAGATTTTCGGCGGGTATATTCACACCTATAAATACAACGAAGCGACTGCCGACGGCGTAGTGCTTGATTTACGCTATGAGGCGCGGGACATTCCGCAGTGGTTGTCATCACCATCACGCATTGATGAATGGTTCGAGATGAAAACACGCGGGCTGACCGACCTTGCCAAAGCGCAGCTTAAACAGCGTTGGGGAACGCTAAAAGGTATCTTTTCAAGCGAAGCTCGTCTTGGGAAAATCGTCAGCGACATCATTTTCGATATGGAGCGGTATCCTCGTCTGCAGAGTGGCCAAGGGAATGCCCTGCTTGTTTCGGGCACTATCTATGAAGCGTGCAAGTATTACGAGTTGTTCCAAAGGACGCCACTTGCCGGAAAGTGCGCGATAATCACTTCATACACGGCGAGCAGAGCTGAGATAAAACTTGAAGATACCGGTGAAAGCGAAACCGAGAGCATTTTTAAGAACGAAACCTATCAGAAAATGCTAGATGGCAAGACGCCGGAGCAGTTTGAGAAAGAAGTCAAAAAACTGTTCATTGAGCAACCCGCCAGAATGAAACTGCTTATCGTAGTTGATAAGCTGCTCACAGGATTTGACGCACCACCGGCGACTTATTTATACATAGATAAATCTATGCAGAACCACGGGCTTTTCCAAGCGATCTGCCGCGTTAATCGGCTTGATGGAGACGAAAAGGAATACGGCTATATTATAGACTACAAGGATTTGTTCAAAGAACTCGAACAGGCTGTTGCCGATTATACGACCGAGGCACTCGGCGAGTTTGACCGCGAAGACGTTGAAGGGCTGCTCCGTAACGGCCGTGATGAGGCGAAGAAGCACTTTGAGGACACGCTAGAAAGCCTGCGCGTCCTTTGCGAACCTGTCGCCACACCAAAAGACACACTCCAGTTCATGCACTATTTCTGCTCGCCTGTAGCTGACGATGTAGAGATAATCAAAGAAAACGAACCGAAGCGACTCGCGCTCTATCGCTTAACCGCCGCTCTGCTTCGCGCTTACGCCGATATAGCCGGTGAAATGTCCGAACTCGGCTATACCGATCAGCAAGCGGAAAAGCTCAAACAAGAGGTCGTATTCTATAAAACCAAGCGCGACGAAATAAAGCTCGCGAGCGGTGATTATATTGACTTGAAAAAGTATGAGCCTGATATGCGGCATTTACTTGACACCTATATTGCGGCAGGAGAAAGCGAGAAGCTATCAGCGTTTGACGACTTATCGCTCATTGAAATCATCGTCGCGAAAGAAGAGGCTTTTGTTAATGACTTGCCGGAGGGCATTCGCGGCAACAAGGACGCCGTTGCTGAAACGGTAGAGAGCAACGTCAGAAAGAAAATCGTTGAAAAACAGCTTGCTAACCCGAAATACTATGAGCAGATGTCTGCTCTGCTCGATGAACTCATCAGGCAGCGTAGGGAAAACGCACTCGCTTACGCAGAATATCTGAAACAAATCGTTGAGCTTACAAAGCGCGTGAATCAGCCGGACGCCTCACGCCAGTATCCTCAAGTGGTGAAAAGCTCCGCAGCAATGAGAGCGCTATACGATAATATCACGCAGGATACGGACTTCATCGAGCGTTTGCATAAAACCATACTGCGTTTAAAGCCCGCGGATTGGTACGGTAATCCTCAAAAAGAGATGGTGATTCGCCGAAATATCCGCCAGCTTGTCAATACAGATAACGTGGAAGAAATGATTTTTGAAATTGTCAAAGCACAAGGAGAATATCGCTGATGGAAGTAGCAGGAATTCCCATAGAGGTGATTCGTAAAGACAACAAGAATATACACCTTTATGTCTTGCCGCCGGACGGTAAGGTACGGGTTTCCGCTCCCTTTAAAATGGACGATGAGACAATCCGTCTGTTCGTTCTCACAAAAATCGGGTGGGTAAAGTCAAAAATCCGCGACTTTGAAAATCAATCTCGCCAAACTGCTCGTGAGTACGTTTCCGGAGAGAGCCATTACCTGTGGGGAAACCGATATCGTCTAAATGTTATCGAAGTCGCCGGCAGAAACAACGTGGAAATACGAGCGGGTTATATTGTACTGAGTGTCCGAAAC
Organism: Bacillota bacterium; assembly: GCA_023409435.1. Lineage (GTDB taxonomy): Bacteria > Bacillota > Clostridia > Christensenellales > CAG-138 > JAEYLA01. The sequence continues at coordinate 7,317 of JAEYHP010000159.1, forward strand.
GACTCAGACCGCGAAACTGTGATGAATGAATGGTATAGGCGCGAATTGAAAGAGCGAATCCCCGATTTGTTAGCATTATGGCAAAAGCGCATCGGAGTAACAGTAAGCGATTGGCAGGTCAAAAATATGCGCACCAAATGGGGAACGTGCAATGTGACTGCTAAGCGAGTCTGGTTCAACCTGCAGCTCGCCAAAAAGCCGACTGAATGCCTTGAATACATTGTTGTACACGAGCTTTGCCACTTGCTTCAAAAAGACCACTCGACAGAGTTTACGGCGTTAATGGATAAGAATCTACCGAACTGGCAGGAAACCCAGAAGCAGTTAAATGCGTTTGTAATGGATGCATATAGTGCCAATATCGACGATGAGTAGTTTCTCGACATGGGAGGTACTTTGCATTTCTGAGTCAATAAACTTATTAAATAAATGCATTACAGAGTAAAAAGAATCAGGAGTGAATTTAGAGTTAGGTGGTGTTACTGGCTGATGGAAATATTAGATTCATATGAACGGTTTATGGACAAGTTTAACATTGACAAAGAGGAGATGTATCAATTTGGAATTAGTGAAACCATTCTACCTCCATTAGACCTAGTTGCACAGAATTGGGAGGAACTTAAAAAGAGGATATTCAATAATGGCGCTGTTAGAATTCGTGGTTATGGCCGTGATGCAAAGGGGACTGAATTCTATATAGGTCTATATAAGCATCTGTTTAAAAATATGAATGTGAAAAAGGATGCTACTAATAATGTTGAACCTCAAAAAATTATTTCTCGGTTAACCGGATACAAGCGGAATAAGAATCTGTTTAATTATCAAGTATCTCATATTTTTGGAAAGACAAAGAATGTTTTTCTCTTTGAAGCACCATGGAATATAGCGCTTGTTCCTAAATTAATTGATCCTTTTACTGGACATGAAGCTAAAGGTGTTTGGCCTAAAGAATACCAAGAAAAATTCTTTTCTTACTCAAGCAAAATTTACAAGGAATATATCGATGAGTATAATTATCTTATAAGTAACACCAATATTTTAGAAGGAATAGCTAAATACATAGACGATCTTAAAAAAAAGGGTGTAAAGATAAAGGAAGTTTTGCAGTTCGAAAAAGATGTAATGGTTGAATTGTCCCAAATAGAGATAGCGCCAGATGATAAAATTCAACCTTATAATGTAGCTTTCCTTCACACACCCCCAGATACTTTTTCTGATAATGAAGGTATGCAAGACTTTTACAGTATGCTTTTAAAGCTGAAACATGAAAAAAACAGATCTTGGGTTCAGTTGAGAAATGGATGTATGGATTTAATAGGATTACCCTTAACTTTTACAACACAGCCAATGAAAAATACTTCTCGAGCATTTGCAAGAGAAGCACAAAAAGCGACAGGGTTATCCTATGAAGGAATATTACAGGTTCTTGAGGAGAAGAAGCTTGGATTGAAATAAGTGGACTTTTCTGTAAGAGGACGTCGCCGAGAATCTCACGTTTCCAGTGAATTGTATAGATGTTGTTTATGTGCCGCCCTCATTAACGTTATTACTATTCTAGCTCCTTTTACGATCTCAAAAAGTTACACTCGAAAACGAAAGTTGAAAAAGAAACTGCTTCCACATGAAACTTCCAATATCGATAATAATCTTGCTTGAGTGACGGGCTTCGCATTATTTCGCCAACTGTGGGGCTGTTCGAGCTTCTGATTATTCGCCTAATGCGGGATAGGAGACGTCGTAAATTTTGTCGAAACGAACCTCCATTTATTATAAGTCAAAGGGATATAACAAGACAATGATTTACTGTAATAATCTGACGCAAGTTAAGGGATAAGTTGGTAACTATAATAGTACTCTAGTTCTCGCACACAAAAGAAGTCAGCAATAAAAGTTCGAAGCCAATTCTGTGCAGTTTGAAGTGAGATAAATCGGTCAATCTTCGGCATCTAACGCTGCTAACGCCTACCCAATTACAAACGAAAACGGTAGACACTGGACATGACTGTACAGATATCTACCGTTGTTCATTTGTTTAGTGTTGACAAAATAGAGGCAGCAATTCGGAGCATAGCAACGGTGAACTTTCCCTTGCTCAGCACAACTTACTGAAGTTGTTGTTCCAGGTTTCGGTATTCAGTAATGCTCATAAACTATCTATGGAGGCTCCTCTCTCCAACGGACCTTTGTCATCTATGAAAATAGCAAAAAATGGGCCAAAATTTGCATATTTTTTGCCTCAATTTTTGCTCATTTTCGGACCCAAAACCACAGCATCTTGTGGTTGAACCCCATTATTTTTTGTCTCGACCACAATTCGTCATCATTATTATCGTCTCAACGTGCGCCGTCTGTGGGAACAGATCGAACGGCTGAACGGCTTCCACATGGTAGCCGCCCTCGGATAGTATCTTGCAGTCCCGTGCCAATGTCGCCGGGTTGCAGGAAATATAGACAACGCGCTGTACGCCGCTTTCGATCACCGCCCGCAAAAACGCCTCCTCCGCGCCCTTTCTTGGCGGGTCCAGCACCAGGGCGTCCGGCTTGAAGCCATCCGCAAGGAGTTTGGGCAGCGCTTCCTCCGCGGGGGCGCACAGAAAGCGGGCGTTTTTGATGCCGTTTTGCTCTGCGTTGCGTTTCGCGTCCTCCACGGCCTCGGGCACATTTTCAATGCCTACAACCTCTTTGGCATGCTTGGCTAAGAGCAGAGTGATTGTACCGATGCCGCAGTAGGCGTCCACCACCCGCTCGCCTCCGGTAAGCGCAAGAAATTCAAGCGCTTTCTGATACAATTTTTCCGTTTGCACAGGGTTCACCTGCAAAAACGAGGCGGGGCTGATGGAAAACGAAAGGCCACAGAGAGTCTCCGTGATATACGGTTCCCCCCACAGCAGGCGGTAATCCGTACCCAGTATGACGTTTGTCTGCCCTTTTTGAATGTTGAGGTAGACGCTCTTTAACCCGTCCACGCGGCCGCGCAGGGTTTCAATGAGCGCCTGTTTTTCGGGTATGGAGGCGGAGGTGGCGACGAGCACCGCCATCACTTCCCCATTGGCCGACGCTCGCGTCACCACATGACGAATTAAGCCCTTGCCCGTCTGCTCGTCATATGCCGAAACGCCGTAGGCGTTCGCCCAGTCCCGTACGGCGAGCATGGCAAGTAAGCCCGATTCTTTTTGAATGAGGCAATCCTCCGTAGGAACCAAGCGATGGCTGCGCGGCGCAAAAAAGCCCGCCTGCACGCGTCCTTCGATTTCTGCAAACGGGAAGCTTCCCTTGTTGCGGTACTGCCAGGGCTCGTCCATGCCGATCACGGACGGTACCGTAATATCCTTCAGCCCGCCCAGGCGGGCGAGGGCGTCCTCTACCACCTTACGTTTATACGCGAGTTGGGCCTGGTAATCGAGGTGCTGCAGCGTGCATCCGCCGCATTTATCGAATATGGCGCAGGGCGGCGTTACGCGTTCCTGTGCCGGGGCAAGCACCTCCAGAAGCTTTGCAACGCCGTAGCCGGAAGTTACTTTGATGACATGCGCCTGTACGCGCTCCCCCGGCAGCGCGCCGGGCACGAACACCGCGTATCCGTCTACCCGGCCAATCCCTTCCCCTTCCGCGCCCAACGCGTCGATTTCCAGTATAATATCGTCGTTGCGCGCGACGGGCGGACGTTTCTGCTGCATAGGATGCTCCTCGGTACTTAATTAAAATTTGGTCAACAGATCATTCATTTCGTAGAGTTCAGAATCAAAGCGGTCCGCCTTTTCCACCGCTTCCTGCAACGGGACCTCTATGATTTTGTTGTCCCGTATGCCTATCGCCAGGCCGCCCCTGCCTTCGTTTAATAAATCTACGGCGCGTACGCCCATGCGGGTGGCTAATATCCGATCAAACGCGGAAGGGTCGCCGCCGCGCTGGATATAGCTGAGCACCACGGCCTTGATTTCCACATCCGAATGCTCGCGCACGTAGTTCGCAAAATCCTCCGCGTGGCCCGCGCCTTCGGAGATAATCACCATGCTGGTGAGCCTTCCGCGCAGCTTGTTGTCCATGAGCCGCTTTGTGGCGTCCTCCCAGGAGTATTCCCGTTCCGGCAAAAGCGTAAGATCCGCAGGGCCCGCGATGCCCGCCCAAAGCGCGATATCCCCGCAGTTGCGGCCCATGACCTCCACCACGCCCACGCGATCATGCGCGCGCATGGTATCACGGATCTTGCTGATCTCGTGGATGACGTTGTTTACTGCGGTATCAAAGCCTATGGTATAGTCCGTATACCCCATATCGTTGTCGATTGTGCCGGGAAGCCCGATTGTTTGAATGCCCGCACTGCTAAGGGCAAGCGCGCCCTTGTAGCTGCCGTCCCCACCGATAACGACGATACCGTCTATGCTGTACGCCTTTAATACCTTGATGGCCTGGGCCTGCCCTTCCGGCGTTTTGAACTGCTCGCTGCGCGCGGTACGCAATATGGTGCCGCCTTTTTCGAGGATATTGTGGACGTCGTCATACTGGAGCTGCTGGAGCCTTCCCTCCATCAACCCCTGGTAGCCATGGTAGATCCCCATGACGGTCATGCCACGGTCCAGACCCGCCTTCAATACGGCGCGAATTGCCGCATTCATGCCCGGGGTGTCTCCTCCGCTGGTCAAAACGCCGATCCGTTTCATGTTCATGTATCCTTTCAAAATGATGATAAAAATTATAATTCGTCAGGAATAAAGCCGTTCCCTTGCCCGGTCGCGCTGCTGCTCCGGGCTTTTTACGGCGATTTTTACGTTTTCTGCGCCAATCAGATCCCACATGTTTTTTAAGAACCCTTCCGCGAGGTTGACCGCGTATTCCTTGGGCAGGCGCTTTCCGCAGTTGCCCGCCTCGCACAGCACCACCGGCACGTTGCCGGGGTAGCGGGTCAAAAGCTCCGCGGTCTGCGCATAAAGCTCCTTCGTGAGCTCCTCATATCTTAGGTACAGCGTGGGCACGACTTCCTCAAGGGGGATCATCTCGTCCACAAGGATGCTGTTCTTCTGGTTCTCCCGCATATTCAGCTTGCCTGTCACCATGACAGCGCGGGCGGGGTAGAAGGTATTTGCCACCTGGGTCAGCGTGCGGGGAAAGAGCACAAGCTCCACCGTACCCGTAACGCCTTCGAGCACCGCGTATCCCATCAAGCTGTTGCCCGCACGGGTGGGCTTGCGCTCCACCTGGGAGAGTAATCCGCCGGTGCGCACGCGGTCGTTATCGCGCGGAGCCTGGGAGCCATCCGCCTCCTGTAAATCCAGTACGCTATATTCCATGGCGGACAATACGCCCGCGTAATCGTCCAGCGGATGGCCGCTGATGTAAACGCCGATCGCATCGCGCTCTTTATCCAATATGGTCTGGTGCGAAAGTTCCGGAATATCTGGCAGCTGTATGGCAACGCTTTGCAGCGCAGACGTTCCTCCCCCAAGGTCGAACAATGAGATCTGGCCCTGATCGCGCATCTTCTTTGTTTGAGCGGCGCTCTCCAAAGCCCGCTCCTGTATGCCGATCAACTGCGCGCGTTTTACATGCATGCCGTCAAAGCCGCCCGCGTAGATAAGGCCTTCCAAAGCGCGCTTATTTAAGCCCTCCGAACGGTCCACAAAATCAAAGAAATCCCGGAACGATCCGCCGCGCTCCCTTTCGCGCACCATCTGCTGCATAGCGGCCTCTCCTACGTTGCGCACCGCGCAAAGCCCGAAGCGGATGGCTCCGTTTTCAACGGAAAAGCGCGCGCGGCTCTTATTGACGTCCGGCGGCAGGACCTTGATGCCCATCCTGCGGGCGCTGTATACGTATTTTGCGACATCGTCCGCGCTGCCGATAAAGCTGTTCAACAGCGCCGCCATAAACTCCGTCTTATAGTAGAGCTTTAAATACGCCGTACGGTAGGCGACCACGGCATAACAAGCCGCGTGGGATTTGTTGAAGGCATAAGAGGCGAAATCCATCATTTCGTCAAACAGCTTGTTGGCCGCCTCAGCGGGCACGCCGTTTTTGGCTGCGCCTAAAACGCCTTCCTCCTCGTTCCCGTATATGAAGTTCGCGCGCTCCTTCGCCATGACGTCGTGCTTTTTCTTGCTCATGGCGCGGCGCACAAGATCGCTTCTGCCCAAAGAGTAGCCGCCCAAATCCCGCACGATCTGCATGACCTGCTCCTGGTACACCATGCAGCCGTATGTGTTCTGCAAGATCGGCAGGAGCTTCTCCGTGCTGTAGGTGACGGGTACGGTGCCGTGCTTTGCGCCCACATAGCGCGGAATCTGCGCCATGGGGCCGGGGCGGAAGAGCGAAATGCCCGCGATGATATCCTCAAAGCTGTCGGGTTTTAACTGCATCAAAAACTGGCGCATGCCCGCACTTTCCAACTGGAACACACCGTCGGTATCGCCGCTTGATATCATCTGGTAGACCTTGGGGTCGTCATACGCCATGCCATCAAGCTCCGGCGGTTCCTTGCCGTTTTGGCGGATAAAATCCAGCGTATCGCGTATGACGGTGAGCGTCCGCAAGCCCAGGAAATCCATTTTCAAAAGGCCCAATTCCTCGAGCGTACCCATTGGGAACTGGGTGGTGACGGATTCGTCGTTTTTCTGGAGCGGGACCACTTCCATGACCGGGTTTTTCGATATCACGACGCCCGCCGCGTGCGTGGAGGCGTGACGTGGCTGGCCTTCGAGCCTGCGGGAGAGGTCGATGAGGTTTTTGACCTCCGGCTCGTTGTCATACGCCGCGCGCAGCTCGGGAGACATGGAAAGCGCCCGTTCGAGCGTCATATTCAGTTCATAGGGTACCATTTTAGCGACTTTGTCTACGTCCCCATACGGCATGTGCAGCGCGCGGCCCACGTCCCGTACGGCAGCTCTGGCTGCCATGGTGCCGAACGTGATGATCTGGGCCACATGGTCCGCGCCGTACTTGCTCACCACGTAATCTATGACTTCCTGCCTGCGCTCGTAGCAGAAATCCACGTCGAAATCCGGCATGGAGATGCGCTCCGGGTTTAAGAAACGCTCAAACAGCAGGCCGTATTTTAAAGGGTCCACGTCTGTAATGTTGAGGCAGTACGCGGCAAGGCTGCCCGCGCCGCTGCCGCGGCCGGGGCCAACGATAATGCCGTTGCGCTTTGCAAAGTCTATAAAATCCCAGACGATCAGGAAATAATCCACAAAGCCCATGCGCTCGATGACGCCAAGCTCGTATTCCAGCCGTTCGCGTTCCACTGAGCCGGAATTGGGCATTTTTTTCTTCAGCCCGTCGTCGCACAGCTTGCGTAAGAACGCGGCGTTCTCCATACCGTCTGGCGCTGCAAAACCGGGCAGGTGCTTTTCCCCGAATCCTATGGAAAGCGCACACTTGTCGGCGATCTCCTCCGTGGTGGTAAACGCCTCGGGGTATTGCCCTAAAACAGCGCGCATTTCCTGCTCGCTCTTTAAATAGAACTCATCCGCGTGCATGCGCATGCGGTTGGGTTCGTCCACAAACGTATTGGTCTGCACGCACAAAAGCACGTCCTGCACCTGCGCGTCCTCTTTGTTTACATAGTGAACGTCGTTGGTGGCGACAAGCTTCGCGCCGATCTCCCCGGCAAGCTTGACGAGACCCGGCAAAACCTCTTTTTGCTCGGGAATGCCGTGATCTTGAATTTCAATATAAAAATCTTCCCCGAACATGCCTTTTAGGCGCTCGGCCAAATCCTTTGCGCCGTTATAGTTGCCCTGCAAAAGCCGCTGCGGGATATCTCCGGCCAAACACGCGGAGAGGCAAATCAGGCCTTCACTATGCCGGGACAGCAAGTCATAATCGATGCGGGGCTTGTAGTAAAAGCCGTTTAAGAACGCCTCGGAAGACAGGCGCATGAGGTTTTTGTAGCCAATTTGATCCTTGCACAGCAAAATCAGATGGGCGTACTCACGGTCTTTGGGGCCTTCGCGGTCCATCATGGAACGTGGGGCGACATACGCCTCCATGCCGATGATGGGCTTGATGTTTTCCTTTTTGCACGCCTTGTAAAAATCGACAACGCCGTACATCACGCCGTGATCCGTGATGGCGAGCGCATCCATGCCATGCCTTTTCGCGCACGCGACAAGCTCCCCGATGCGCGCCGCGCCGTCGAGGAGGCTATATTGCGTATGCACATGCAGATGGGTAAAGGACACTTGTTACCTTCTAATCTTTTAGCCTTTGCGGGTAAGTTCCACCATCGCGCTCATGGCGACGTCTTCATCCGGCCCGTTGACAAACAGATGGATGGTGTCCCCCTGCCCCACGCCAAGGGACAGCACGCCCATAATGGACTTCGCGTTGACCTTTTTGTTGCCCTTTTCAATGAGCAACGGGGAGGTGAAGCCGCTTGCAATCTGTACAAACTGGGCCGCAGGGCGCGCGCGAAGCCCCTCGGAATTCTGGATGGTCAGCACCTTATGTATCATCACGACGCCTCCTTTTGATCTATCAATACCCGCTTGTAGGGCAATCAACGCAAATGTTCGGCAATCTGCAGCAGCCTTTGCAGGCGGTGGTTCATGCCGGATTTTCCAATGCCCGCAAGGTCCGCAAGCTCCTGAAGGCTTGCGTCCGGATGGTGCAGGCGCAATTCCGCCGTTTCGCGCAGCGCAGGCGTGAGCCGTTTGTGGCTTTTGTGCCGCAAAATCCGCTCTATGGCGGTAAGCTGCTCCCCGGCCGCGTTCACGGTCTTGCCTATATTGGCTGTCTCGCAGTTGCTCATGCGGTTGATATAGTTACGCAACTCCTTTTCCGCACGCGTATCCTCAAAGGAAAGCGTGGCGGTGGAAGCGCCGAGCAATGCAAGAAACGAGGCGATACTATCGCCCTCTTTTAAGTATACCACAGTTCGTTCCTTACGGCGAACCGTTTTTGCCTCCAGGCCCAAGCCCTCCATCAGGCCGCAAAGGGCCTGCGCAAGCTCTTCGCTGCGGCAGACAATTTCCAGATGGTAGGCGCGTTTCGGATCGGAACACGAGCCCGCGCCCATGAACACGCCGCGCAAAAACGCCTTTTGCAGGTCGTCCGTTTTCAGCTTTCCTTGCGGAATCTCCTGCGTGAGTTCCACGCCCGCTTCTGTCCTTTTAAAAAGTCCCGCGTCAGTCAGTAGCGCCTCACAGCTTTCGCCGGTAAGCGTCACGACGGTTAATGTTAGGCGGCGTTCCGTATCCCGCAAGGAAAGCGTCGCGTCCAGTTCATACAGGGAAGTCGCCAAGGCAGCGATGTGCCGCCCGACCTCATGCGTTTCGGTCACGTACTCAATGCCGAGCGTCCGGCCCAGCTTCAACGCGCCCGCCGCATGCGTCAGCCCGTAAAGCTGCGCGCGCTTTAGCGCTTCCGACCGAAGGCGAATATGCGCAAGTTCCTGCTTCACGCCCCTGGAAAAGGACATGGGCTACACTCCCCCATCGTTTTCAGATAACACGCGGCGGCGAAGCTGGCCGCACGCGCCCTCAATATCCGTGCCCATCTCCCGCCGCACGGTGGCGGAAACATGCCGCTCATTCAACCAATCCGCAAACTGCGCTGCCTGCTTGCGCGTCGCGCCTTTTAAGTCCCGCTCGGGTACCGGGTTGAGCGGGATCAGGTTGACATGGCAGTTGATGCCCTTTAACCGGGCAGCAAGCGCCATGGCGTCCTCTTTGAAAGCGTTCACGCCGTCGATGAGCGCGTATTCGAATATGACGCGCCTGCCGGTTTCCTCCGTGTATTCCTTCGCGGCGCCTAGAACTTCGCCGATTGGGTACGCGTGGTTGATGGGCATGATGGCGCTTCTCTGTTCATCCGAATGCGCATGCAGGGATACGCACAGCGTCACAGGCGGAGCGTCCTTCATGAGCCGCCTCATGTTGGGCACCAAGCCGCAGGTGGAGAGCGATATATTGCGCGCACTGATACCCAGGCCTTCTGGCGATACGGCGCGGTTTAGGAACGCGACGACGTTATCATAATTATCGAGCGGTTCGCCGCTGCCCATGAGCACAATGTTGGTGACGGCCCGGCCGCTCTGCGTCTTGGGCTCATCCCTCTCGATGGCGGTAACTTGAGAGAGCATCTCCCCCGCCGTAAGGTCCCGCACGCGCCCTTCCAATGTGGAGGCGCAGAACGCGCAGTTCATGCGGCACCCAACCTGTGTACTTAGGCATAGCGTATTGCCGTGGTGGTAGCGCATCAGCACGCCTTCCACCAGGTTGCCGTCCTCCAGCGCGAACAGGTATTTGACCGTGCCGTCCAGCGCGGAGGCGTATTTCGCGTGGATAACGGCCCCGCCGAAAGGAATTTTAGCAAGTTCCTCGCGCAAATCCCTGGGCAGGTTTGACATTTCCCCCGGCCGCGTGCCGCGCATGAGCCACTCGTTCACCTGTTTAGAGCGAAATGCGGGCTGCCCCAGGCTTTTGATAAGTTCCAGCAATTCTTCCGGAGTATGGTCCATCAAACGTTTCATGTTTCCTCTTGTAAACGCGCCATCCGCGCGATAAAAAAGCCTTCCGTATGGTGTTTATGCGGCAAAAGCTGCACCATGCCGCTATCTAAATTCCCTAAAGCCACGGGTAGGAACGGCGTCAATGAATCCATGCGAAATTCCGGATGCCGCGCCAAGAATAACTTCACCTGATCCTCGTTTTCCCGCTCCGATATCGTACAGCTTGCGTAAACCAATGTGCCGCCGGGTTTGACATACTGAGCGCAGGTCTCCAATATGCGGTGTTGGGTTTCCACAAGCGCTTCCACCGCTTCCGGCGTTTTCGTATAGCGGACGTCGGGCTTGCTGTGCGCCACTCCGAGGCCGGAGCAGGGGACGTCCAGCAGCACCGCGTCGAACGCTCCGCGGCATTCTTCCACAACCTCCGCCGCGTCCTGTACGCCGGTTTGTACGGGAACATACAGCCGTGCGAATGTTTTGTCCATCAATTCCTTGCGGTGCGGATGCAGTTCCCAGGCGGTAATTGCAATCTTCGGTTCGAGCGCATACAGATATGCGCTTTTTCCGCCGGGGGCTGCGCAGGCGTCGAGCACGCGCATATTTGGTTTTGCGCCGCATGCGCGGCAGACCAGCATGGCGCTTTCGCTCTGCACGGCGAAGCTGCCGTTTAGAAACAGCGGGTCGTTTGCGACGTCAAACCCGTGCTCCAGCTTGAAGCAGCTTGGGTCAAGCGCCCCGCGTGAAAATCCGATACCCCTGTCTTTAAGCACCTCACCTAGCTCTTCTGCCGTGAACGGCGGCTGGGTACGCAGCGTCATGGGCTGCGGCTGCTCCTGCAGCATCAGCTCCGTTTCCGCTTCGCCAAAGCGGGAAATCCACTCCGCAACCAGCCATTTCGGCCAGCTGTATTGGATGCTTAAGCGCGCCGAGGGCTCTTCGGGAAGCGGCGGCAGAGCGTCCATTCCTCGGGATAGTGCGCGCAGCACACCGTTGATATACCCCGCCATTGCGGCTTTGCCGACTTCCTTTGCGAGCTTGACGCTCTCGTTGACGGCGGCGGAAGGCGGCACGCGCATGAATAAAAGCTGGCACGCCCCCATGCGCAGGATGCCGCGTATCGTTGGCTTCTGCGTCCCCTTGGTAACGGACGCAAGCATATAGTCAAGGTACAGCAAGTGATCGAGCGTCTCATATACCGCTGCGGAAACCCACTTGGTGTCCGAAGCGCTCAAATTCTGCTGCGCTTCCTTCAGCCGCAAATTGGCGTACGCGCCGCGGTCCGTAATATCCATCAGCGCTTCAAGCGCGACCCTGCGTATGCTCATACGAGCTTTATTCCTGCAAGGGGCTTGCCGCGCAGGTATGCTTTCGCTTCCATACGCTTTCCGCCCGCGGCCTGGAGTTCCAGTATCTCCAACATGCCGTCCGCACAGGGAACGAACATCCCGCGTTTTTCATCGCCATACAGCAAGCCGGGTTCCCCCTGTGCTTTTTCGTCCCTCATGCGGGTACGCCATATCTTGAGCGTGTCCATTCCGCCTTCCATATATGCGTATGCACCCGGCCACGGGTTTACGCCACGCACGCGGTCATGTATGCATTTGGCAGATAAAGAAAAATCCAACTTGCCGTCTTCTTTTTTGAGCATGCGGCATTTGGTGGCCTTTTCCTCCTCCTGCGGGATGCGGGTCAGCGTTCCGCCTACAAGCTTATCTATGGTTTCCTTAAGCACCCCGGCGCCCAGCTCCGCCATGCGGACATACAATTCCCCAGCCGTTTCGTCGGGCAAAATCGGAAGCTCGCGGGTAAGCAGAATATCGCCGGTATCCAGGCCCACGTCGGTGAGCATGGTGGTGATGCCCGTGACCGCCTCGCCGTTTATCACCGCCCACTGGATGGGCGCCGCCCCTCGGTACTTAGGCAAAAGAGAGCCGTGCACGTTGATGCAGCCGTATTGGGGAACGCTCAAATTTTCCGCACTCAAAATCTGCCCGAACGCCGCCGTCACCATAAGGTCCGGCCCGAACGCGCAAAGCGGCTCCAACCCCTCCGCGTCCCGCATACGCTTAGGCTGATACACAGGGATGCCAAATTTTTGCGCAAGCGTTTTGACCGGCGGCGGAGTAAGCATGGCGTGCCTGCCCTGCGGCTTGTCCGGTTGGGTGAACACGCAAAGCGTATGCCCTGCGTCTATGAGCATTTGAAGCGACGGGAGCGCAAACTCCGGCGTCCCCAAAAAGGCGATCTGCATCAGATTCTTTCCTCCGGCGCGGGTTCATCGGATGCATCCTCATCCGGCCCGTCGTACTCTTCTTCCTCGCTGTATCCTTCCGGCGGCTCGGTGACCAAATCCAGATATATCTTGCCGTCCAAGTGGTCCGTTTCATGCAGAATGGCGCGGGCAAATAGGCCGGTCGCGTCATATTCCACCCATTCCCCGTTGCGGTTCTGGGCGCGCGCGATCACATGGCTGGGGCGCACCACATAGCCGGACCTGCCGGGGAAAGAAAGGCAGCCTTCCATGCAGCCCACCTCGCCCTCAGTAAACAGGATTTCGGGATTGATCATTTCCACGGGTCCATCCCCGCAGTCTATCACCACGATGCGCCGCAATATCCCCACCTGGCAGGCGGCAAGGCCTACGCCCTCGGCATCGTACATGGTTTCGAGCATATCGTCAAGCAGCGTGTGGATGCGCTTGTCTATGCGCTCCACCGGCCTGCAACCCTTATATAATGCGGGGTCCTTATCCTGCAATATCTTTCTCAATGCCATACGTACCTTCTCCTCTTTAGGTGCTTCCCGCTTCACTCTAAGCGCTTTTGCACTGCTCTATCATTTTATTATAATACGCATACGCGACATAGGAACAGTCTTTCTTATCGCGTTGTCGGAATTTCACAAAAATGTTCGATTGTCCAAGGTTTTAGAACAGATCGCCCGGATTGATTTCAAGCGAAGCGAACCGTTCTCCCCGATGCGCCGAGGTGTATTCGTAAATCGCCTTCAATGCCGCGGCCGTGCGCGGCGTGCGCAGGAGCTTTACCAATATGGCGAAGCGGTACACGCCCTGCTTTTTATAGATCGGCGCGGGCGCGGCGCTTAAAAACAGAAGTTCCTCTTCATGGCCGCTCAATGCTTCCTTTACGGTCTCCTCCAGCCCTTTCGCGTAGCGGACGCCGTCCTGTTTTAAAGCGTCCTCCTCGAGGCCTGTAAATAGCGCGCGCACAAACAGCGAAAACGGCGGGAACAACGCGGCCTTGCGCTGCGCGAGCTCGTAGGTGAAAAAGCCCTTGTAATCGTGCGTGCGCGCAAACGCGATGCTGGGGTGCCCCGGCGAATAGGTCTGTATGATGACCCGTCCCGGCGAAAGATCCCGCCCTGCGCGCCCGGCCACCTGGGTGAGGAGCTGGAATGTGCGCTCGGCGCTTCGGTAATCCGGCAGATAAAGCGACGAATCCGCCGCCACCACGCCAACCAGCGTGACATCCGGGAAATCCAAGCCTTTTGCCACCATCTGGGTGCCTATGAGTACCTGCGCCTCCCCCCGTGCGAAGGAGGAAAGCAAGGTTTCGTGGGCGTCCTTTGTACGCGTGCTGTCCAGATCCATGCGCAGCGCCTTGACACCTGGGAAAAGCTCCCTTAACTGCTCCTCTACCTGTTGGGTACCCACACCGAAGTATTTGATAAAAGGCTGGCCGCAGCTGGGGCAGGTAGTGGGAACCGCCTCCGTGTGCCCGCAGTAGTGGCATTTGACGCATTCTTCCGTACGGTGGTACGTCATGGAGATATCGCAGTCGCTGCACTGGAACACATACCCGCAGGCGCGGCAGGAAACGAATGTGGAATACCCCCTGCGGTTGATAAATAAGATCGCCTGCTTTTTCGCCCGCAGGCATTCATTCAGGGCATTGAACAGCGCCCCGCTGAATATGCCGGTGTTGCCGCGCAAAAACTCCTGCCGCATGTCCACGATTTTGATTTCCGGCATGGGGCGCTTCTGTACGCGCTCAGTCAGCTCTATGAGCGTATAGACCCCCGTTTTCGCCCGGTAATAGCTTTGTACGGAGGGCGTGGCGCTGCCCAAAATGAGAGGCGCTTTCGCCATGGAAGCGCGTTTTCTTGCGACCTCCACCGCCTGGTAACGCGGCGAAAGTTCACTCTGGTAGGTGGGTTCGTGCTCTTCATCCACAATCAGGAGCCCCAGGTTTTCAAAGGGTGCAAATACCGCGCTCCTGGCCCCCACCGCCACCTGCACCATGCCAAGGCGGATGCGCCGCCACTCGTCAAAGCGCTCCCCCGCGGAGAGCCTGCTGTGCAGCACCGCCACATTGTCCCCGAAACGGGCGCGAAACAGCCCCATGGTCTGCGGGGTAAGCGCGATTTCCGGCACCAGCAGTATGGCCTGTTTCCCTTCCGCGATACACCGGCTGATGCAGTGCATGTAGACTTCCGTCTTGCCGCTGCCCGTAACGCCGTGCAATAAATAGACCCCATCCCCCTGCCGCATGCCAATGCTCACGGCCTCCACGGCCTTATTCTGTTCGGCGGTCAGCGTGACGGGAGCGGAGCCCCGGCTTTTTACAGCCGGGCGGCGGAACGTAACACAGTTTTCTTCCGCGACGAGGCCTTTTTTGATGAGCGAAGACACCGCCCCCTCCGCGCCGGGCAGGAAGGCCACGATATCTTTGACCGACATCGGCGCGCCGGTTTTAATCAGTAATTCAAACACTTCAGACTGGCGCGGCGCTTTGGGCGTGCCGTCCTTTTTGAGCAAAGAAGCGCGGGCAGCCTCAATATCGAGATGTTCCGCAACCTGTATGGTACGCACCGTCTTTTCGCTTATTCTCCCGCCGCGCAGCTGCGCAGGGATCATCAGCCGCAGTGCGTCCACCAGCACGCAGTGGTAATTCTGCTGTATCCAGCGTGCCAGTTCCAACTGTTCCTCCGTGAATATCGGGTAAGGCTCCAATATGCGCGATACCGGCTTGATGCGCCCGGCAATATCCTCGGGCGCTTCTTCCATAAAGCCCAGAGTAAACCCTTCTATGGGTTTGTTGCTCCGGCCAAACGGCACAAGCACATGCTGGCCCAGCTTTAACACCATATCTTCGGGTACGGCGTACGTAAAAAGGCGGTCCACCTCCGAATGCGCGATATCTACGATAACCTGCGCATACATGTGACCACCTCCAAATCGCAAAAGAGGCTCCGGATGCCGGGCCCCCACCCTTTATCGATGTGTTATCCTTCCCGCCGGCCTGCCAGCGTGTCCTGCAGCGTATCGAGAAGCCAATCCGCCAGCGCGGATTTTTGCATGAGTCCGCTTTCCCGCTTTCCACCATCCGCGGAGTAAAGCGTTATGGCGTTGGTATCCACCGCAAAGCCCGCATCCTTTTTACTCACGTCGTTCGCGGCGATAAAATCGAGCTTCTTTCTTGCAAGTTTGTCCTTCGCGTTGCGCTCCAGGTCCTGCGTCTCCGCGGCGAAGCCCATGATAATTTGATGGGACTTCATTGGACTGATATGCGCCAGAATATCGGCGGTGGGCGCAAGTGAAAGTGTCAACCCCTCGCCGTGTTTTTTGATTTTATGCTCGGCAACCTCGGGTACGGTAAAATCCGCGGGAGCCGCAGCCATGATAAGCGCGTCGCATTGCGGGAAGGTTTTCTCCACCGCTTGCAAAAGCTCCCTGCTTGACGTAATATCCACCCGGTTGACGCCCGCGGGCGTGCACAATGCGACAGGCCCTGCGATGAGCGTAACGCTGGCCCCGCGCTTTGCCGCCGCTTCCGCTATGGCAAAGCCCATTTTGCCGCTGCTGCGGTTGGACAAAAAGCGCACGGGGTCGATGGCTTCCCGCGTCGGCCCGGCGGTAACCAGAATTCGCCTGCCCGCAAGATCGTTTTTCTTATTAAGCACTGCAAGCACCGCGTCAACGATTTCTTCTACCGGCGCAAGCTTGCCGCGGCCGACGTCCCCGCAGGCCAATAAACCCTCCGCAGGCTCGATAAACGCGCAGCCCCGCTCCCGCAGAAACTCCTTGTTCTGTACGGTAGCCGGATGCAGCAGCATGTTGGTGTTCATCGCGGGCGCAATGAGCACGGGGGCTGTGGTAGCGAGGTATGTGGTCAGCAAAAGATCGTCCGCAATTCCGTTTGCCGCCTTGCCGATAAAGTTTGCAGTCGCAGGGGCGACCAAAAACACGTCGGCAAGCTTTGCAAGCGCGATATGCTCAATCTCATACGGCGCTTCGCGCGTGAACTGGTCCGTATACACGGGCGCGCGGGACAAGGTTTCGAGCGTCAGCGGCGTGATAAAGTGCGCGCCGCCCTCCGTAAGGATAACGCGCACATCCACATCTTTTTTCGTGAGCATGCTCACGATTTCCGCAGCCTTGTACGCCGCGATGGAGCCGGTGACCCCCAGCACCACGGTGGGTTTTTTGTTCATTACCGGAGCGTGTATTCTTCGGGGTACTCTATGGTGATACGGTCGTGATACAGATCCTCCACCGCGGCGGTCACCGGGTTTTTGTCGCCCAGCTTTTCGGGATCATTGAGGAGCTGGCGCGCGCGGCGCGCCACCGACATTACCAGCATATAGCGGCAGCCGACCTTGTCTACAAGCTCATTGACACCGGGTTTGTTCATCATACAGGGTCACATCCTTCCAATAGCAAACTGATCAGATCCTCACTGCGGGAAACGCGGCTTTTTTCCGCATGTATAATGGCTTCGAGCCCAATAGCGGACTGCTCCACCGTGCAGTTGATCACAACATAATCATAATAGGTGATGCATTGCATCTCCGAATAGGCGACGTCGGTGCGGCGATCGATGGATTCCTCGTTTTCCGTACCCCGGCTGACTAGCCTGCGTTTTAATTCTTCCATGGATGGCGGAGCTAAAAACACCAACACCGCGTCGGAACAAACTTCTTTTACACGGAGGCCCCCCTGGACGTCGATTTCGAGTATAACGTCATGCCCTAAGTCAAGCTGCTCCTGCACGTATTTCTTGGGCGTTCCGTAGGAGTGGGTGCCGAATACGCGCGTATACTCCAAAAACTCACCATCGCGCACCATACGCGAAAATTCCTCTTTGGACCTGAAAAAATAGTCCCTGCCGTCCTGCTCCCCTTCCCGCTTGGGGCGGGTGGTGACCGATATCGAAAGCGTCATATTTGGGTTGCTCTCCAAGAGCTTTTGGCACACGGTGCCTTTCCCCACGCCCGACGGTCCCGAAAGGACCACGAGCAACCCCTGACGTCCATCCCTCATACTGTGTTATCCTCCTACGGCCGCGTGCAAAAGGCGGCGTCTATTCCCCAATATCTGCGGTATCCTTGGCGTCCAGCCTGTGCGCCACGGTTTCAGGCTGCACGGCGGAAAGTACGACATGCCCGCTGTCCATCATGATAACGGCGCGGGTACGCCGCCCATATGTCGCGTCGATCAGGCGGCCGCGCTCGCGCGCTTCCTGCACGATGCGCTTGATGGGGGCCGAATCCGGGCTGACGATAGCGAGCAGCCGGTTGGCGGAAACGATGTTGCCAAATCCAATGTTAATCAGCTTGATTGCCATGCCTGTCCTCCAGCGGGATTATTCTATGTTCTGTACCTGTTCGCGGATTTTTTCGATCTCACCCTTGCCGTTGATGACGGCGTTGGTTAAGGTGGCGTCGTTTGCCTTGGAGCCTACAGTGTTGAATTCCCGGTTCATTTCCTGCACGATAAAATCGAGCTTCCTGCCCGAAGGCTCATTGGAAGAAAGCGACGCAAGCATCTGCGACACATGGCTTTTGAGCCGGACGATCTCTTCATCTATGCTTGCGCGGTCCGGAAACAGGGCGACTTCGGTAGCAAGACGCGCGCGGTCCACCTCGACCGCACCCAACAGCGCTGTTATGCGTTCCTCTAATTTGGCTCGGTATTCCTCCACCACAAGCGGCGCACGCTGTTCAATCTCTTTGGCGAGCTGCAGTACGGTTTCTGTGCGCTGCACAAGATCCTTTTGCAGGCGTTCGCCTTCTACCCGGCGCATGGCCTTCAACTCCTGCACGGCAAGCGCCGTCGCCTCACGGGCAAGATTAGCCACGGCCTCCCGGTCTTCCTCTGCCTCCAATATGGTAGTCACATCGGGCAGGCGCAGGGCGTTTGATAGCGTCAGGTCATCCGCAAGCCCAAGATGCTCCGCCGTCTGGCGGGAAGCGGTGAGGTAGACCGAAAGCAGTGCTTCATCCACCGTAACCGTGCGGGCGTCTGAACGCTGGTTGTTGTAGCTCACATAGACGTCCACATGCCCGCGGCTAAGCGTTGCGGAAAGTTCATTGCGGAATATATCCTCTAAGAAACCAAGATGCCGGGGAAGGCGCATGCCGATATCCAAGTACCGATGGTTGACGGACTTTAGTTCCACCGTCATTTCCCGCCCATCGCGGGCAACTTTGCCACGCCCGTAGCCTGTCATGCTGCTGATCAAGCGCGCTTTCCCCCTTTTTGCATACTGCAATTATTATAACACACGAAAAAGAGCTTTGTCGAAGGTTTCGCCATTGACACAAAAATAACTTGGCAAGAAACTGATCCCGCCTTGTCTTTTCTTTTGCCTTATATGTTTTTCGGCCCCCTTTGGGGGTGTGGGGGATCGCAATCCCTCCACGGTTCAATCAAATCTGACGACATGCGCGTCAGATTTGCGGAGAAAAGTGCGTAGAAGCACTTTTAACCTGCAGAAAACCCGCTGATAAAGTCCACAGGGCTTTATCAGCGGCCTAAGCCTACAAGTTCCAAAAACGCCGCCTCGTCCAGTATCGGGATATTGAATTCCTGCGCTTTTGCGAGCTTGCTGCCCGCGTTTTCCCCGGCCAGCACGTAATCCGTTTTTTTGCTTACGCTGCCCGCCGCCTTGCCGCCCAAGCGTTCGATGAGCTGTTCCGCCTCGCGCCGTCCCATGGTGGGGAGCGTGCCCGTCACCACCACCGTTTTCCCGGCGATGGGGCTAAATTGCTCCTGCCGTTCCTCGGGTTCAGGCACAACGCCGTGCAAAAGCAATGCGTCGATCTGCGCGGCAATGGAAGCATCGGAAAAGAACGCTATGATGCTGCTTGCTACCACGTCCCCGACATCCGCGATATTTAATAGTTCCTCTGTTGTCGCCGCGCGCACGCGCTCAAGCGTCATAAAGTGGCGAGCAAGCTCACGTGCCGTCTTGCTTCCCACATTGGGGATGCCCAGCGCGTACAGGAACGCGCCCAGCGTACAGCGCTTGCTTTTTTCGATTGCATCAAGCAAATTCTGCGCCTTCTTTTCCCCAAAGCGTTCAAGAGGCAAAAGCTGCTCTAATGTCAGCTCATAAAGCTGCGGGATGGCGGAAAACCCGAACTCATCTACGAACTGCTCCGCCGTCTTGCCGGAAAACGTCTCAATATCCATGGCGTCGCGGCTGGCGTAGTGCTTGAGCCTGCCAACGATCTGCGGGCGGCAGGAAAGCGAGTTTGTACAATAGATATGCGCGCCGCGTTGCTCCACATGCGCGCCGCAGGCGGGACAGCGCTCCGGCTTTTCCGCTTGCGCGCTGGGGACGTCGTCCGGCACGCTGCCTAAGATTTCGGGTATTACGTCGTTGCTGCGCCGCAAAAACACCGTGGAGCCTACGCCCACGCGCTTGCGGCGGATATCGTCAAAGTTGTTGAGTGTGGCGCGCTTGATGGTGGCGCCTGCAAGATCCACAGGGGTCAGATGCGCAAGCGGCGTCAGCTTTCCGGTGCGCCCAACCTCCCAGGTGATGTCCTCCACGGTGGTGGTGACCTCTTCCGCCGCGAATTTATACGCGATGGCCCAGCGCGGGAATTTATCCGTATGGCCCAATACCTCTCGTATGCGGAAAGGACGCACTTTTATGACCATGCCGTCTATCTGGAAATCTAAAGTCCCGCGGGTATGCTCCACCTCGCGGATATGGGGCAGCAATTCTTCCACCGTATCCGCCATAATGAAGTAGGAGTCCACGGGCAGGCCGTTCTCAATTAGGAAAGCCCGCATTTCTTCCTGCGCAGAAAGCGTTGTCCCGTCAAGAAACCCGATGTTGTAGCACGCGCAGTTCAATCTCCGTTGCCGTGTTACTTCCGGGTCCAGGTTTCTTAACGCACCCGCCGCGGCGTTGCGCGCGTTTTTTAATGGTTCGTCGAGAGTGCGGTTGAGTTCTTCCAGCACGGAAAGGCGCATGAACCCCTCGCCCTGCACCTCCATGCGCCCGGAAAAAGGAATGCTCTGTGGCACATCCGAAATGGTCTTCACCTGTTCGGGAATGCCCTCCCCCACCTCGCCGTTGCCGCGGGTGGCGGCCTGCGCGAGTTTTCCGTTTTCATAGGTCAGGTTCAATGTCAGGCCGTCGAATTTATATTCGAGCGCATAATTGACTTCCGGTAAAGCTTCCCCCGTACGGGCGGAATACTCCCGGCAAAGCCTCCTAACCCGAGCGTCCCAATCAAGAAGCTCCGCTTCCGCGCGCACTTTATCGAGACTCCACAGGCGCGCGATATGCCGGTGCGGCAAAAAGCCGCGGCTTACTGCCCCGCCCACGCGCTGCGTGGGGGAACCCGGAACAGAGATACCCGACTCCGCTTCAAGGGCAACGAGTTCGTCATAGAGCGCGTCGTACTCCGCATCGCTGATTTTGGGCGCGTCCTCGTCGTAATACGCCTTTGCATGCGCGATCAACTGCGCGGTCAGTTCCTTTTGGCGTTCGCTTGCGGGCATAGCTTCCCTCTCCTTACTCAACCACTTGGATAGGCGCAAACGCGGCGGCAAATTTCTTGATGTCCCCGCCAAAGTCTATAGTGATTACCTGGGCGCTGCCCTCGCCTTCCACCTTCAGAATCGTGCCCCCGCCAAACTTCGCGTGGCGCACATGCTGATACTGGCTGTAGCTCTTGGCGGAAGCTTCGCTGCTCGGCCTTACGATATGGGAAATATCCGGCTGCGCTTTTACGCCGAAGCCGCCGTACGTATTTTCATACGGGCGCTCGGGCTGCTGTTTGCGGTTTATGCCGTTTGTCCTGGGCACGGGCCTGCCGCCATTCTCCTGATCGACGAGTTCCTCCGGAATCTCCTCCAAAAACCGCGAAGGCGGGTTTGCGGAAAGCTCGCCGTACAGGTTGCGCTGGTAGGCGTGGATTAAATGCAGCTCCTGCATCGCCCGGGTGATGCCCACATAGCACAGCCTACGCTCTTCTTCGAGCTTGGCGGGCTCCAGACGCGATCTCCGGGTTGGGAATATGTATTCCTCCATGCCGGGGATAAACACCACCGGGAACTCCAACCCTTTGGCGCTGTGCATGGTCATCATGGCCACCTGGCCGTCCTGCTCCTCCAGATTGTCGATATCCGAAACGAGCGCGACGTTTTCTAAATATGCGCCTAATGCGTCCGTTTCGCCATCGTCCGGCAAGCCTTCCGAGAACTCCTTCAACGCACCCATCAGCTCGTTGATGTTTTCGCTTCGCGTTTCGTAGTTCTCTTTTTTGTCTTCCCGCAAATAGGCGTCGTATTCAATCTTTTCTAAAAGCTGCTGTACGAATTCATGCAGCGGCAGCGTGTGCCTTAACGCCAGCAGCTCCGTCATGACCCCGATAAACCCCTGCACCTTGGAGCGCACGCGCTGGGAAAGCAACTCCCCCTGCATGGCAGCCAAAAACATGGGGATATCCGCCGACGTCGCGGCGGCTTCCAGTTCCACAATTGCGGCGGCGCCGATCCCGCGGCGCGGCACGTTGATGATGCGCAATAACGCCACGTCGTCCGCCGGGTTGTACAATAACCGCAAATAGGATAAGAGGTCCTTAATTTCCGCCCGCTCATAGAAGCGCAGGCCGCCGTACACCCGGTACGGGATGCCGTAGTTGGCCATGGCGGTTTCGATGACGCGGCTCTGCGCGTTGGTGCGGTACAGCACGGCAAATTCGTCGTACCGCCTGCCGCCCTTTGCACCCGAAAGGATGTGGCTGCAGATATAATCCGCCTCCATGCGCTCATCCGGCGCCTGATAGACGCGGATCTGCGCACCGCCCGCGCGTTCCGTCCACAGCTTTTTGCGTTTCCTAGACTGGTTGTTGCTGATGACGCTGTTGGCGGCGTCCAATATGACGGAGGTGGAACGATAGTTCTGCTCCAGCCGTATGACAGAAGCCCCCGGAAAATCCTTTTCAAACTCCAGGATGTTTCGGATATCCGCACCCCGCCAGCCGTAAATGCTCTGATCGTCGTCGCCGACGACGCAGATGTTCCTGTGCTGCGCGCACAGCAGCCGGATGAGCCGGTACTGCGCCATGTTGGTATCCTGATACTCGTCCACCAGCACATACTGGAAGCGCTGCTGGTACTGCGCAAGCACGTCGCGGTTTTTATCAAACAGCTCCAGCGTCTTCAGCAGCAGGTCGTCAAAGTCCATGGCGTTGTTCGCCTTGAGCTTCTTTTCATAGAGCTTGTACACCTTCTGGTAAATATCGCCGAACGCATCGTCCTTTAAATACGCTTCCACGTCCGTCGTCTGGTTCTTGGCCTGGCTGATGCGCTCGCGTAAGAGGCGCTTGGGGAATTTATCGTCGTCGAGTTCCAGTTTTTTTATAATTTCGGTATAAATCGTAAGCTGGTCCGCGTCGTCGTATATGACAAAGCTTTTTTCGTAGCCGATATGCTCCGCCTCGCGCCTAAGAATGCGCGCGCAAAAGCTGTGGAACGTCATCACCCACAGGTCAGACGCGGTGTCCTCCACCAGCGCCTCGGTACGCTCGCGCATCTCCCGGGCGGCCTTGTTGGTGAACGTAAGCGCCAATATATTCCACGGCCGCACATGGCAATCCGCAATCAAATGCGCGATACGGCTGGTAAGCACGCGCGTTTTGCCGGAGCCCGCGCCCGCGAGCACCAGCAACGGGCCTCCCACACATTCCACGGCCTGCTGCTGCTCCCTGTTCAGTTTCGAAAAATCCAAAAATGTCCCCCTCCAATCACTCATTCCATTATACCATGCACACGCGCAGGCTTGGTAGCCGCAAAAGCGGATGCTCACACCGTATCCAACAAAAACGCCCAAAAATCGGGACGTCCTTTCAAAAATCATATATGTCGCTCGGGATTTGTACTGTATAATGGAAATAAGAACCAGCGCCGCGACGGCAGAAGGAGATTGGATGGGAACCCGATACGTTCATACCAACCTGATTGCCAAGGATTGGAGAAAGCTTTCTCTCTTCTACCAGTGCATGTTCGGCTGCAGGCCCGTTCCCCCGCCGCGGGATCTGAAGGGAGATTGGCTGGACAAGCTGACCGGTATTCCTAACGCGCACATCACTGGCGAGCACCTTACATTGCCGGGATACGCAGAGCAATTGCCCACGCTTGAGATATTTTCCTATGAAAGCATGGAAGAAGAGCCTCGGAAAGCGCTCAACCGCACTGGGTTCGCGCACCTCGCATTTGAGGTGGATGACGTGCCCGCCGTGTTGCAGCAAGTTCTGAAGGAGGGCGGTTCCCAGGTGGGCGAGCTGGTGCAGGCGCAGTACCCGGGCGGCGTCACCGCCACGTTTGTGTACGCCGCCGATCCCGAAGGAAATATTATTGAACTGCAAAGCTGGAGCAAATAAATAAAATCATCTAGGAGGGATTATGCTGGAACGAATACCGACGGACGAAGAAATGATCGCATTGCTTGGGCAACCGCGCTTTAACGTCTGGCGCGCCCTGACCGACCTGATCGACTCAAAATACAATATGGACCGGCTTTGGAACAGCGGCGGCAAGGCGTGGAAGTATGAATACAAGTACCGCAAGGGCGGAAAAACCCTCTGCACGCTGTATGCCAAGGAACAGCTCTTCGGCGTTCTGATCATATTTGGCAAGGAAGAAAGAGCAAAGTTTGAAGCGGCCCGGGAAGACTACTCAGCCCAAGTGCAGAAAGTTTATGATGACTCTAAAACCTACCACGACGGAAAATGGATGATGTTTGATCTTGGCGACACCTCCCTGTTCCCGGACATGGAAAAGCTGTTATCCATCAAACGCAACCCCAACAAAAAAATGATGTGATTCAGTTCCAGCGGCAATAAACGCGGCCGGTTTGAGAAATCAAACCGGCCGCGTTTGTTATATTACTTTTTTGCTACCCTACCCGCTTCCCTTCGCTGAAGCGCGCTCCAACGCAGCGCCCCTCGGAGAGGTACAGGATGCGCTCCAACCGCTGCGCCAGGGAAAGCTCCCTTTGCGGGAAAGCGCCGTCGTCCAGTACCAGCGCGTGCAGCATATCCCCCTTTTGGAAGCCAGGGCCCGCATCGAAATACTTCTGCCCCGCAGAAGTGATAAGATAGAACGCTTCCGCCACGGTCAAAAACGCTTCCTCTTTGCCGGTGTCCAGCCAATTTCGTTTGGAGGTGCGGATGGCCTCCGTGGCGACGTCCATCATAGAAAGCCGCGCGCCGCCCGCGATATCCGAGCCGAGCGTGACCTGCAGGCCTTCACCCAGCATGCGGCGGATGGGCGCGATGCCGCTCGCGATATTGATATTGGAATCCGGGCAATGCGCCACCCAGACGCCGCTCTCACGCATGGCCTCTCGCTCCCGCTCATCGGAATACACGCAGTGGGCCATGATGGTTTTTTCACCGAACAGGCCGAAGCGGTCGTAACTTTCCCAATACTGGCCGCAGCCTGGGCAAAGTTCTTTCACCCACGCGATCTCGTCGAGGTTTTCCGAAAGGTGGGACTGCACATAAAGCCCACGTTCCTTTGCGATAGTGCCCAACCCCCGCATCAGTTCATCCGTGCAGGAAGGCGTAAAGCGCGGCGTGAGCATGGGGCGGATGTGCTGATAACGCCCCTCGCATTCCTCCAGCCAGCGCAGGGTTTCTAAAAGCGACGCTTGCGTGGTTTCCCGCAAAATATCCGGGCTGTTGCGGTCCATATTGACCTTGCCCACATACCCGGTGACGCCCGCGCGTTCCAATTCCTCCATCAAAACATGCGTACTTTCGCGGTGGATGGAGGAGAACATGCAGACGCGGGTGGTGCCTACGCGTATCAGTTCCGAAGCCAGCCTGCAGTACAGCTCCCGCGCATATTCCGGATCTTGGAATGCAGATTCGGTCGGGAACGTATAGGTGTTGAGCCAGTCCAAAAGTTGCAGATCCATGCCCATGCCGAGCATTGCAAATTGCGGGGCGTGCAGGTGCATATCCACAAACGCGGGAACGATCAGCTGATCGCCAAAATCCTCGATCATAGCGCCGGAAAATCGTTCCGGCAAGCTTTCATAAACGCCCTCAATACGGCCGTCCTCGGTCACGAGGTATCCGTTTTCCACGCAGGAGAGCGCGCCCATGACCGGCGCATGCACAATGTTGCCCTTGTATATGGCTATTTGCATACGGGTCCCTCCTTTTTAATGTATCAATAGATTAACAATAGATTAACAAATGGTCATTGAGGGCCCTGCCCTCAAACTCCCGCTTAGGGCCGTAACGGCCCTAAGAACCCAATCCTGGAAGTGCACTAAAATGGGCATTTCCGACATAAGGGATTCCCAAGGGATGTATCCCTTGGGTAGGGGTTCGGGGGCAATGCCCCCGAAAAGGGTTTTATCGATGATCTGCTGCTACTTCCGATACCCCTGGCACGGCTTGCGGAACACGTATTTGCCCAATCCGGCCTTGTACATGCTCCCATCCTTTACCGCCCATTCGCCGTTTACAAGCACATCCCGCGCGCGCCCGCGCACGCGGAAGCCTTCATAAGGAGAGTTGTCGCAGTTATGCGCAAGGTTCTTATAAGAGACCGTTTCCTCATGCCGCGGGTCCCAGATGACGAGGTCCGCGTCGGCTCCTTCGGCGATGGTGCCCTTCCCTGGCATGCCGAAGAGCTTTGCCGCGTCAGCGGAAAGCTGCGCCGCCATCTGCTCCAGCGTCAGTTTGCCGGTCAAGACACCGTAGGTATAATACAGCGCCGCCCGGTTCTGCACGCCCGCCCCGCCATTGGGGATTTTGGTAAAATCGTCTTTCCCAATCGCTTTTTGTTCCATGGTAAAGGAGCAATGGTCGGTGCCCACGGTGTCGATCTCGTTTGCGGCTAAGCCCGCCCAAAGCTTATCTTGGTCTTTCACCGAGCGCAGCGGCGGGCTCATCACATATTTTGCGCCATCCGGCTCGCTGTAACGGGAGCTATCCAGCACAAGATATTGCGGACAGGTTTCCAAATAGACCTCCTGCCCCCGCGCGCGGGCCTGGCGGGCCTCTTTTAACCCTTCTCCGGTGGACAGGTGCACGACATACGCGCTTGAACCCGCCATCTGGGCGATGCGAAGGTACCGGCCGACGGCCTCCGCCTCCACTTCGGCAGGACGTGACAGCGGATGCGCCGCAGGGCCAAAGTTCCCCGCCGCCTTTTGCTCGGCGATTTTCGCGTTGAGCACATGGTAGTTTTCGCAATGCATGCTGATGAGCGCGCCGATCTCCCGCCCACGCTGCATGGCAAGGTAAATTTCCCCGTCGTTGACGCGCAGTGCAGGATACACCATGTACATTTTATAGGAGGTGACGCCCGCTTTTGTCATGACGTCCATTTCTCCCGAAATCTTCTCGTTCCATTCGGCCAGCGCCATGTGGAAGCCGTAGTTGCAGGAACTACCTTCGGCTTTTTTGTGCCAAACTTCAAGCGCCGCCTGCAATGTGCCGCCGCGTACGGGTGTCGCAAAATCCAAAATAGTTGTGGTGCCGCCCAAGATAGCCGCTTTGGTGCCGGTCACAAAATTATCCGCCGTTATGGTGACGCCCAGGTCGAGGTCGAAATGCGTGTGCGGGTCGATAAACCCGGGGAACACGTAGCAGCCTTCGGCGTCGATTATTTCCGCGCCTCCTTCATTCAGATGTTTCCCCATGGCAAGAATACGGCCGTCTCCAATCAGGAGATCCGCTTCCTTTCTTCCATCCGCATTGATAATCAGCCCGTTTTTAATGAGATAATGCAATTAGTCCACCTCTTCCTGAATAAAATAAAAGAGCGCCCCTTCGCAACGAAATGCGCTTAAAGCGCTGCTGCGAATGAGCTCTCATAGCGGGGCACTGGGCTGCCCCGTAGAAACGTTTGCGCCATAACCGGCAAACCTATACGAGAGGCTGGATCGATAAATTTTTTATCCGGCAAATTTTTTTTAGCCGTACATTGGGAACGTTTGATGGGCAAACATTCCCCGTATAATATGAGTATAACAGTTTGCAGAGGGGTTTTCAATATTTCGCATGCGCGTTTCCCGCCAAAAAAGCGAAAGTTCTGTCCGTTTTGGAACGGGACACCCGCTTTCGTATCCTGTCCTGCCCCCTTGAACAAACGGCAATCCATGCTATACTACAACAAAAAGCAGGTGAACCATGCATTTACACAAATTGCAATCTACCATTGCACAGGCGATTAAGGGGAATGCGACATTTGTAATCAAAAATGCGCGCGTTGTCAATGTGTTCACGCTGGAAATCATACACGGGGATATCGCGCTTGCGGGCGATCGTATCTTAGGCGTGGGCGGAAGCTACACGGCGGACCAAGAATACGATGCGGCGGGCGCTTTTGTTTGCCCCGGCTTTATCGACGCGCACGTGCACATCGAAAGCTCCATGTCCCCCCCCGTCAGCTTTGCGCGCACGGTTCTGCCGCATGGGACCACGACGGTGATTGCGGACCCGCATGAGATTGCAAACGTCGCGGGTACTGCGGGGCTTACCTACATGCTGGAGCAGTTTGAGAACCTGCCGCTTTCCGTCTACATGATGCTGCCCTCCTGCGTGCCCTGTCTGCCGTTCGAGCACAACGGGGCTGCGCTTTCCGCAAAAGAACTTGCGCCATTTGCCTCCCACCCGCGCGTGTTGGGCCTAGGCGAGGTGATGGATTATCCTTCCGTCGCAGCAGGAGAGATCGGCATGCTCGAAAAGCTGCAGCTGTTTTCCGGCAGGCCCATAGACGGCCACGCGCCTCTCGTTAAGGGCCGGGAGCTTCACGCATACCGCATCGCGGGGCCAAGTAGCGACCACGAATGCTCCAGTTACGACGAGGTGCTCGAGAAACTGAGGACCGGCATGCATATTCAGCTTCGCATGGGCTCCGCGGCACACGGTATTGAGACCATACTCCGCCGCATCGCGTATGAGGAACTGCCCACGGACAATATGTCCTTCTGCACGGACGACAAGCACCTGGAGGATATCCGGCGGGACGGCCACATCAACTATATTTTAAGGCGCGCCGTGGCCTGCGGCCTGAGCCCGCTCATTGCGGTGCGCATGGCGACATGGAACGCCGCACGCCATTACTGTTTAAAGGATATCGGGGCAATCGCGCCGGGCTACCGCGCGGATATGGTGTTGCTGCCGAATTTGGACAGCTTCCGCCCGCTTGCGGTATTCACGGGCGGCATACTCTACAAGGACGCGCCGCTGCCCATCCCCCCGCCGCCCGTTGAAGTGCTGAACAGCGTGCATTTAAAGCCCAGGGCGGCCGATTCGCTCTCTCTCAAAGTGACGGGGCCCATGCCCGTGATCGAGCTGACCCCGGGCCAGCTTGTCACCAAACTGAGCATGCGCGAAGTGCCGCACGAAGACGGGCTGTTCCAGGGCGGCTGGGGCCTGAACAAACTGGCAGTTTTAGAGCGCCACCATGCCACCGGCAACATTGGCCTTGGCGTATTGAGCGGGCTTGGCGTTGTGAACGGCGCTCTGGCCTCCACCGTGGGCCACGATTCACACAATCTGATTGTGGCAGGCGATAACGACGCGGATATGCATATCGCGATAGATGCCCTGGAAAAAAGCGGCGGCGGCTATGTGGTGGTGCGCGGCGGCAAGGTGCGCGCGCTCCTCCCTCTGCCCATTGCGGGGCTGATTACGGAAGCGCCGCTCGAAGAAATATTGGAAACGCAGCGCAGACTTTTACATGAGGCGGCGCAGCTTGGCATACAAAGTTCGTCCGACCCCTTTATTACGCTTTCCTTTCTGGCGCTGCCAGTCATCCCCGAAGGCAGGCTGACGGATATGGGCGTATTTCAGGTTTCCACCCAGCGTTTCCTGTAGACAGTAATAACAGAAATTGCATGATCTATAACAAAAAATTGCATGCAAACTCCAAAAAGTATGGTATACTCATACGTAACCCCCGTTTCGCCGGCCCGCAGGGTCGGCGACTCCTTTATGCGGCGCGGCAAGAATCGCGCATGTATGGCAATGCGGCCTGAAACGGATGCTCTAAAGTCGAATGCAGCCCATGCCATATCTTCCTGCAAAGGATACGGGTACAAGGAACGCAACGCTGCGCATGGTGCAGCGCGCGAATAAAATTAAGCAGGAGTACAGCATGCGTTACACCGATTTATCCCTTCTGCAACTGCAGGCGGAACATCAGAAGGCGCAGGCCGCATTTGAGGCGGCGAAGGCAAAGGGCCTCAAGCTCGATATGTCGCGCGGGAAACCCGGAAGCGATCAGCTCGACATATCCATGGAGTTGCTGACAAATTTGGTTACGCCGGAAGACTGTATTGAAAACGGCCTGGACGTGCGCAATTACGGCGTGCTGGACGGTCTTCCCTCCTGCAAGCGGCTGTTTGCGGAACTTCTGGGCGTGAAGGAAGAGCAGGTGTTCGTCGGCGGCAACGCGAGCCTGCAGTTAATGTACGATACCATCGCAAAAGCGTACACGCATGGTCTCCTGCACAGCGAAAAGCCCTGGAGCCAGCTTGAGAAGGTGAAGTTCCTCTGCCCTACGCCCGGCTATGACCGGCATTTCGGCGTGTCCGAAAGCTTTAAAATGGAGCTTGTTTCCATCCCCATGACGCCTAATGGCCCGGATATGGACGCCGTAGAAGAAGCCGTAAAGGACCCGGCGGTAAAGGGCATGTGGTGCGTGCCCAAATATAGTAACCCCGAGGGTATCATTTATTCGGACGAAGTAATCGCCCGCATTGCCAAGTTAAAGCCCGCCGCACCCGACTTTATACTCATGTGGGATAACGCGTACTGCGTGCATGAATTCGACGGGCCGTTTGTTCCCTTCGCGGAGATCCTCTCCCTTTGCGAGCGGGCGGGCAGCCCGGACATTGTGTTTGAGTTCGCCTCCACCTCCAAAATCACGCTGCCGGGTGCTGGCGTCGCGTGCATGGCGGCAAGCAAGGCGAACCTGGACCATATCAAAAAAATCGCCAACTTTCAGACGATAGGCTTTGACAAGGTCAACCAGCTGCGCCATGTGAAGTTCCTCAAAAACAAAGAGAACGTGCTTGCATTGATGAAAAAGCACGCCGCCATACTCAAACCCAAGTTTGCCGCCGTACTGGACGCGCTGGACAGAGAGATCGCGCCCTTGGGCATCGCAAGCTGGAACAGGCCCACGGGCGGATACTTTATCAGCCTCGATTCGCTCCCCGGCTGCGCCAGGCGCACGCTTGCGCTATGCAAGGAGGCGGGCGTGGTCATGACGAGCGCCGGCGCGACGCACCCCTATGGCCGTGACCCCAAAGACACCAATATCCGCATTGCGCCCACCTTGCCGCCGGTATCCGAGCTTGTGGAGGCGATTGCCGTATTCTGTATCAGCCTCAAACTCGCAACGCTTGAAAAGCTGATAGCGGAAAAGGCTTCCTGAAGAATTCGCAATATCGGCAAGGACTTGGCACTATGTGCCTTAGTATCAAAGAAGCTGTCCCGCTTGCAACGCAAGCGGGATTCGTTTTTATTAATGTCTATATATCCGTCATTTACTGAATTATTTGCTATTGACAAGCACTACCATACGGTTTAGTATTTTTATCGACCAATTTTATATTTTATAGTCAATAAAGGCGGTGAACTGAATGCCGAAAATCGTATCGGAGGTAGAACGAGAGCAGGTGCGCAAGGCGATCTATCAAAATACGGTTGCGCTGATCCGGCACAAGGGCATCAAAGGAGTGACGGTAGATGACATCGCGGCGGCGGTAGGCATCAGCAAGGGAGCGTTTTATGTATACTACCCGTCAAAGGAAGCGGGCCTGTATGAGGCGCTCAAACGCAGTGAGGAAGAACTATTTGCGCGCATGGAAGCGATCATGTCGCAGGAGTTACGCGATAAGGAGCGGATTGAAAAATTTTTGCGCGAAGTATTCCTTGCGCCGGACAGCGTGGTTTTTCATCTTTCCCCTATTGATCTGGAAGCGCTGCTGCGCAAACTGCCGCCCGAATATCGCGCAAGGGAAAATAAAAAGTCCGCCGACTATTTTGAGCGCAGCCTAAAGCTGCTCAGGGTAGGTAAAAACAAAATGGAAGCGGTGGCGCTGCTGACGGATTGCCTTGGGTTGGTGTCCACCAACACCATGTTCAGCGAAAAAGGGAAGCAGCAAGCGTTGGATGTGCTGATAGACGCCATTTCCAGCTATCTTTCAGGGGAGGAGCCATATGAAAACCGTAGTGATCTATGAAGCGGGCGAAATCCGCATTCCGGACAGCACATTCGTGCTGGACTTAAATGCGCGTGAGATCAGAAATTGTACCGGCTGCTGGTCCTGCTGGAAGAAAACGCCCGGCCGCTGTGCGTTTCACGATCTGGACGATTTCTATGCGGCGTTTTTACAGGCCGACAGAGTGGTATTATTCACCGGTGTGTCCTGCGATTTTATCAGCGGACGGTTGAAGACACTGTTTGACAGGATGATTCCGCACTATTTGCCCTACACCAGCTATAAAACCGGGGAGTCGATGCATGTCCCGCGTTACGACCGCTACCCCGATATAGAGGTGTACTACCAGGGCGCTTTCAGCAGCCATAAAGCACGGCAATTATATGAGGAGTATCTGGCCCGGGCGTTCTACCAATTCCACGTCAAAAGAACCCTTATCAAACCGGCGGAGGAATATGTGCAAGGAGGGATGGCGATATGAACACACTGATTATAAACGGATCGCCTAAGGGGAAAAACGGAAATACGGAGCTATTTATCCGGCAGTTCATTTTGGGGGCGGGGCAGGAGTATCCGGTACGGTATGCCGCGAATGAACCGGAAGACACCCTTGCCAAAAGCGTCGCTCAAGCGGAAACGCTGCTCATTTTCATGCCGCTGTACGTTCATGCCATGCCGGGTATCGTGATGAAGCTGTTTGAGCGGATGAAGCCCGCTGCAACGGGACAAAAAATCGGTTTTGTGGTTCAGGCGGGCTATATCGAAGGCGCGCAGGCCCGGTTTTTGGTGCGCTATCTGAATGCTTTTGCCGATCGCCTGGGCTATGAGAACCTTGGGGTGGTCACTAAAGGGGATGCCGCCGGGATCACCATGATGCCGGCGTTCATCACAAAAAGACTATTTCGGCTCCTGCAAGCGCTGGGCGCCCATTATTCACGGTTCGGGCAGTTTCACAAAGAAACCGCAGCGCTGCTGGCGGGCATGTACGAGATCCCTCATCACAAAGCGAAGTTGTATGAATTTTTTAACCGCACCGGTATCAACCATCTCTTTTGGCACAAGTTCTGGCGCGACAACGGAGTATTTGAGCAGGGATTGGACCGGCCGTTTGCTTCCGGCGTTTAGCAATCCAATATACGGATCATCTAAGGCGCGGTTATACCGCGCCTTTGTGCTTCATATTGCATTTTCTATACTCATTAAATATTTATGCAGCGTATCCACATGCATGGGATACAACTGCGCCGGGTCCCTGAGCATGGCTTTCAGTTTGCTTATGGAGATCCATTGGTAATTTTTCGCCTCGTCGGAATAAGGCAACAGCTCCCCTTCCACGTGGCAGAGGAATACGAATACCATGATGGGGTACTTCCCCGTCAGATTCTGCGCACAGGAAAACGGCGTGAAGTTGACGACCCTGTACTCGTTCGCCTCGTAAATTGGAGAAGCGTCCTCGCCTAAGATTTCTGTCACCGTAAGGCCGGTTTCTTCCCTGATTTCTCGCTTAAGCGCGTCAAATAAACTTTCAAACGCGCGGATCTTGCCTGCGGGAATTTCAAGAAGCCCGCTTTCAGACGGCGCGTCCTCTTTCCATCTTACCTGCATCAGGATATGTGGTTCTCCGGAAAACTCCTTTATGACTATTCCGCCCACGCCGGGTATGGCGAACGACTCCGCGGTTGGTTCCCTTGCAGGGCATTTGGCAGATTGCCCGCGCAGTGCTTGCCATTCCTCCTTCAAAATGCCAAAGCTCACAGAATCGTAGTATTGCCCTTCCACAATTCTAGCGTTTCTGTATACGGCCTCTTTTTTCAGGCCCAATTTCTCGGCCAACTTCATCATCCGGATATTTCCGGACCATGTGGAAAGCCCGATTCGGACAAGTTCCGGCCGTCGTGCGAAAAGTTCGTCGATCCACATGGTCATCGCGGCAAAGCCGATCCCTTTTCCCCAATAGTTTTCGTTAAATAGGACGACGCCGACTTCCATCCAAAGCGTCTCTTCGGATTTCCAGTACCAGTTGACTTCGCCTATCAGTTCGTCCGTTTCTTTTTCCGCGATGATCTTTTTATTTTGAAGTACGTCTTTTGCTCCCTTCTTCAAAAAAGAGCGGAGTTCTTCCACATAATCTTTTAGCTCCCGTTCATCCTTTTTGCCGTAATACGGCCCGTTGTATTTGTGGAATTCCCGCGAAGGATGGTTCCAATACTGATAGGCTTCCAAGTCTTTCAGCTCAAGCTCCCGCAAGACGATATCCAAATTGCCTCTCCTTCATAGTCTTATTTGCCAGCCGTACTCCCTGCAAGCCGTTTGCCCAGCTCGTACGCGTCCGCGCAATCCCTTGGAAACTGCTCTTCCTTCACCTGAAACTTGTGCGCGGCGTCAAAGCGGGACGCCTCATACAGCGCGTAATCCGAAAACTGCCAAGTATCGCAGGAAAGCAGGATCTCCGATTCCCCCAGGATGCGCAGCAGTCCCTGATATTTCTCAAACGTTTTGTCATAGCCGATGCGGTCCACAAACTCCCGCGGCACGTTCATGGTACAAACTAGGCCGATTTTCATATTCCCGCGGAACAGGGAGCGCTCCCCTTCGTTATAGGAGAGGTTGGGAAAAATCAAACGTTCCAGAAAAGAACGCATTTCTCCCGTGACGTCAGAAAAATAGATCGGCGTGCCCAGCAACAGCACATCGCTCGAAAGTGCCTCTTCCAGCACCGGGCGCAGTGCATCCCGTACGGCGCACAGCCCGTTGCAGGCGTTCCCCTTCCTTTTGCATGCAAAGCAGCTGGTACATCCCTTATAAGCAATGTCGTACAGGTGCGTCAGGCTTGTGGAAGCGCCCTCGGATTGCGCGCCCTCTAACGCCTGCTGCAGCAGGGCCGCCGTATTCCCGGTTTTGCGCGGGCTGCCGTTGATCGCGGTTACTTTCATCATATCGCTCCTTGCGCGTATTTTTCCCTATATCAGCATACACCTGAACCCCGTGACGTTGCAAACCCGTACTTTACCGTATGAAAAATATCCAACATTCATATTGACATAAATTTATCAAAGTGCTATGCTGACTTTGTCAGATAATTAACGATTATATCTGACCGGAATCGACAAGCATAAGGAAAGCCGCCAAAGCGGCCCCTGCTATATATTTCAATTTAAAAAAGGAGTTTGGAGTATGGAAAAGCTCAAGGAAAAGGATCAGAAACCGGACATCACCGGCATGATCGACGCGCTCGTCAAGAAGGCCGAAGGCGCTCTCACCGCGTACATGCAGCTTGACCAGGAACAAATCGATACCATCGTGCACGCCATGACGCTTGCGGGGCTTGATAACCACCTCACTTTGGCGAAACTCGCCGTTGAGGAAACCGGCCGCGGCGTGGTGGAGGACAAGGTCATCAAAAACATGTTCGCAACCGAATACATCTACCACAGCATCAAGAACGAAAAGACCGTGGGCGTCGTTGCGGAAAACGAGCTGGAAGGCTACGTGGAAGTCGCGGAGCCCGTGGGTGTGATCGCGGGCGTTACCCCCGTGACCAACCCCACCTCCACCACGCTGTTTAAATGTTTGATTTCCGCCAAGACCCGCAACCCCATCATATTCGCGTTCCACCCTTCTGCGCAGAAATGCTCGAGCGAGGCCGCGCGCATCGTGCGAAATGCCGCCATAAAGGCGGGCGCGCCGAAAAACTGCATCCAGTGGGTGGAGGCGCCCTCCATCGAGGCGACCAACGCGCTGATGAACCACCCCGGCGTGGCACTGATCCTTGCAACAGGCGGCTCGGCTATGGTGCGCTCCGCCTACAGCGCGGGCAAACCCGCGCTTGGCGTAGGCCCCGGCAACGTG
The DNA here is from genome assembly GCA_023409435.1 of Bacillota bacterium. Taxonomy (GTDB): domain Bacteria; phylum Bacillota; class Clostridia; order Christensenellales; family CAG-138; genus JAEYLA01. The sequence goes on from JAEYHP010000159.1 coordinate 43,077, forward strand.
CCCTGCTACATTAACAAAAACGTGGATGTGGAGCGCGCCTGCAACGACCTCATCCTTTCCAAGACATTCGACAACGGCATGATCTGCGCCTCCGAGCAGGCGGTGATCGTGGACCGTGCGATTGCCGCGCAGTTTGAAGAGACCATGAAAAAGTATTCCTGCTACTTCCTCAACGAGGAAGAGACGCAGCTTGTGACAAAGTACGTTATCAACGTGGAAAAACTGGCGGTCAACCCCGCCGTGGTCGGCAAACCCGCAGCCTGGATTGCGGAGCAGGCGGGGGTAAGCGTCCCCGCGGATACGAAGATTCTCTTAGCGAAGCTCCCCAACCCCTCCCGCGAATATCCGCTCTCTTTAGAAAAGCTTTCCCCCGTGCTTGCCTACTTTGTTGTTGAGGACGACAAACAGGGCTTTGCGTATGCGCAGAAGATGCTGGAGCTTGGCGGCCTTGGGCACTCCGCCGTCATACACTCCAACGATGAAGCGCTCTGCAAGGCTTACGGCGAGGCCATGAAGGTCGGCCGCGTGATTGCGAACTCCCCTTCCTCGCACGGCGCGATCGGCGATTTGTACAACACCAATACGCCGTCGCTGACGCTTGGGTGCGGTTCGTTCGGGCGCAACTCCACGACCTCCAACGTGTCTTCCGTCAACCTCATCAACAAGAAGCGCATTGCGCAGAGGAAAGTGAATATGCAATGGTTTAAAATACCGCCCAAGATTTACTTTGAGGAAAACTCGGTGCAATATTTGGAGCACATGCCCAACATCAGCCGGGCGTTTATTGTGACCGATCCTATGATGGTGCAATTGGGCTATGTGGATAAGGTGCTCTACTATCTGCGCAAGCGTCAGGTATATTGCCACAGCGAAATTTTCTCCGAAGTGGAGCCCGATCCTTCCGTGGATACCATCCTGCGCGGCGTCAAGGCCATGAACGTGTTCCAGCCGGATGTCATCATCGCGCTGGGCGGCGGCTCCGCGATAGACGCGGCAAAGGGCATGTGGCTGTTCTACGAATACCCGGATACGTCCTTTGACGGCCTGCGATTAAGGTTCCTGGATATTAGAAAGCGCGCCTTCCATTTCCCCAACCTGGGCAAGAAGACGCAGATGGTGGCCATACCCACCACATCCGGCACGGGTTCCGAGGTGACCTCCTTCTCCGTCATTACGGATAAGGCGAACGGCAACATCAAGTACCCGCTGGCGGATTACGAGCTGATGCCGGACGTCGCGATCATCGACCCGCAGTTTGTGCGCACGCTGCCCAAGTCCATTGTGGCCGATACCGGCATGGATGTATTGACCCACGCGATTGAAGCGTATGTCTCTATACTCGCGTCCGATTATACGAACGGCCTCGCCATAAAGGCGATCGAGCTTGTGTTCAAGTACCTCTACCGCTCTTACAGCGACCCCAACGATACCGTGGCGCGCGAGAAAATGCACAACGCGTCCTGCATCGCCGGTATGGCGTTTACCAACGCGTTCCTGGGCATCAACCATTCCCTGGCGCACAAGCTGGGCGGCGAGTTCCACATTCCGCACGGCCGCGCAAACGCGGTGCTGCTGCCGCATGTAATCGCCTACAACGCGCAGAAGCCCACCAAGTTTGCCGCGTTCCCCAAGTACGGCAAGTTTGTGGCGGACTACCGCTATGCGCAGATCGCGCGGTACTTAAGCTTCCCCGGTACAACCGAAGCGGAGCAGATCGCTAGCCTCATTGAGGAAATCAAGAACCTGATGAAGAAGATGAACATGCCTCTTTCCATAAAAGATTGCGGCGTGGACGAAGCCGAGTTCATCTCCAAGGTTCCCGCCCTTGCCGAGCGCGCGTTTGAGGACCAGTGCACCACCGCGAACCCCCGCTACCCGTTGATTGCCGAGCTTGCGGATATCTACAAAAAGGCTTATTACGGGGAATAACTCCATCCTTCCCCAACACGGAGGGGCGGCAATCTGCCGCCCCTCTCTGTGCGCCAAAGGGGGTGCCGTTTTCGACATCCCGTATAGGATACGCCACCCCGCGTCCCATGTAGGGGTGTCGCCCCGTCCCGGGCGGGAGGGCTGCCCCGTCCCATGTAGGGGATGCCGCCCTCGGCATCCCGTTTGAAACATTGGCATGCAGGGTGGTGTATTGGTTCATCACATCAGCCTGCCCAATCGCATCCATTTGTTGGTCCGAATAGAAAGCGGGACGCCGAAGGTGGCGTCCCCTACAATAACCATGAAATATGTAAAACTTAATTTACAGAAATAGCTTCAGAATAACCAGCAAAATTACACCGGGTACGCCGAATATTCCCGTTACAAGGGCGTTTACTGCGTTGAGCGGCAATGTAAAATCAAACAGCGCGCCGCCGATGAGGTTGATGAGCGTAAGCACCACAAACCCGACGATGCTGCTGAATATGAGCTTGCCGATCCATTTGAGCGGCACCACCAGCACCATGGCCAGCACATAAAGCACCACCAGGCCCGCCGCAAACGCCAACAGTATCCCTACGATATCCATACCCTCACTCCACCGTTATTGCTCCCCTGACGAAATCTCGAAACATTCACTATTTCATTGAGGGGCAATATGCTTTCGTCCAAGCATATGCGCGGGCGGGGCAGGCTATGCCGCGCCTTAGCCGTTCATGTTGTGTCCGGCATTGCGCAAAAGATAAATATAGCGCTTCTTCGCGGCCTCCATGCCATAGACGGCATAATCCACCAGTTCCGGGTCTGAGACGCTTTCAAAATAGGCTGTAGCCTTTTTCCAATCCTCCAAAGCGTGCTGCACCTGTTCACGGTAAGCGCGATCTTCCCGCTGTAAGGCCGCCGCCGGCTGCATCATGGGCGCGGGCATTTCCGGTACCAGCTCCGCCCCTTCTTCCTCTTCCGCGCGGAACAGCCAATCGTTCAGGCGCTGCCCCAGCTTTTTTTTGCGGGGCGCGGACGCAGGAACCGGGCCGGTTTCCTGTGAATAGGTTTTTTCTTCGTCCCCCTGGTTGAACTCCAGCGGGTCGTAATGGTTCCAAATCTTTCTCATGGGAAATCCTCCTTGTGTACGATTGCTTACACAAGTATTCCCAAAAGATAGGTGTCATAACCGGACAAAAATCAAAGATCGGATAAAAGCTAAAAAGCGGTTACTTGGCCTATTGCGGCAGCGCGGCGCGTATTTCCGCCGCCCAGGACGCCGCGTGCTTTTCCGCCGCCTCCCGCCCAAGCTTCCCTTCTACCGGCAGGGCAAACACCCGTTTGAGCGTTCCCCCGCGCTTTTCAATGAGCTTTGTAAGCCGGTCGACAAGCTTTTGGGGCGCTTCCAAAGCGGGGTCCGCCTTGGTGACGAACGCAAACACCGTCTTCCCTTTACAGTCCAAAGTCCGAAGCAGCGCGTTGATGGCAGGCGGCGTAGTGCCCGCCCAAACCGGCATGCCGAGAATGAGCACTTCGGACTCCTTTACATCCGGCAGCGCCTTCAATCTTGAACTCAGATGAAAGACCGCCTGCATGCCGCCGGCGAAAAAGTCCTTCTCGGGCCTTTCGCGCTGCTCTTCGAGCATAAAGAGCCGCGCGCCCAGCGCACCGGATAGCGCTTGCGCGCAGGCAGCGGCGTTGCCGGTATTGGAATAGGCGATGATGGTTGTATTCATTGTAGATCCTCCTGTATGGATGAAGATGTCGCCGTTTTTACGGAAATGGACAGCCTTCCGTCTTTTAGACGCCAGTCCGCCCATGCATCATAGGGAAGCAGCGAGGAGTTTGTGGCAACCGCCACGCCTGTCCCAAAGTGGAGCGCTTCGTCTTCAATCAGCAGCAGCACGTTTTCCCCATCCCAGTTCACGGAAGCGGCATACCCTGTATCCGTCTTTATGATTGTCCCGCTGCGTATGGCGCCATTCTGTTGCATCCACTCCGCAAACAGAATATCACCCTTTAAACTTCCCGCGATATTGCCATCTTCATTGAGCACGCAGCTGAACGTGCAGTCGCCCGCGGTTTTTGTAACGCTGCCCGTGCCCCCCGCGCCACCAAAGAGGATGCCGTCCCATGTCTTACTGTCGGTTGGGTTCTGTAAAAGCGCGGCTTGCGAGGCAAAGAGCTGCTTTAGGCGCATCATGTGCTGTTCGAGGTCCAACGCCTCGTCGATTGCCGAAGTGTCTTCTTCCGAAAGCACGCGCAAAGCTTCTTCATGGGGCGCATACGCCTGATAAAACCCATTTAAAAACACATTGAGCGGGTTTTCTTCCTCCGTTATGGGCGTTTCCTGCGGCTCTGTCTCCGGCTCCTCCGCTAAAACGGGAGCGGGCGTCGCCGCAGGCCTAAGGAACATGGCGCAGCCGGAACATAGCAGCAAAGTAAGCGCGCATGCAGACAGCAGCAGTCTGTTTACAGCGCGCGCATGATTGCTTTTTCCCCATCTTTTGTGCAGCATAAGCGGCTAACGGACCTGGCCGTTCCCCCGTACAATATATTTGACGCTGGTCAGTTCAAATAGCCCCATGGGGCCGCGCGCATGCAGCTTTTGCGTGCTGATGCCTATTTCCGCCCCAAAGCCGAACTCCTCGCCGTCCGTAAAGCGCGTGGAAGCGTTCACGTAGACGGCGGCGGCGTCGACCTCGTTTAAAAAGCGCTCCGCACTTCCATAATCGTTCGTAACAATGCATTCGCTGTGCCGGGTGCCGTACCGGTTGATGTGCGTTATGGCTTCATCCAGCGTATCCACGACCTTGAGCGCCAGAATATAATCGTCATATTCCGTGGCCCAGTCTTCCTCCGTGGCCTCCTTGATGCCCGGAAGCAGCGCGCAGGCGCGCGGGCAGCCCCTTAGTTCCACGCCGCGTTCGAGCATGGGGGCGACGATTTTCGTCAGGTTGCTCTCCGCCATGCCTTTTTGCACCAGCAGCGTTTCCATAGAGTTGCACACCGCCGGGCGGGAGACCTTGGCGTTATAGGCGATGTTTTTCGCCATTTCCACATCCGCCGTATCGTCGATATACGTATGGCAGTTGCCCAGGCCTGTTTCGATCACCGGCACCGTGGCGTTTTGTACCACCGAACGGATGAGTGTTGCGCCCCCGCGGGGGATGAGCACATCGAGGTAGCCGTTTAGCCGCATCATTTCCGTGGCCGTTTCGCGCGACGTATCCCGCACAAGCTGGATACAGCCTTCGGGCAGACCCGCCGCATATGCCGCGCGGGCGATTACATCCGTTACGGCGGAGTTGGAGCGTATGGCCTCCGAACCGCCGCGTAGCAGCACGGCGTTACCGGATTTGACGCATAAGCCCACCGCGTCGGAAGTGACGTTCGGGCGTGCCTCGTATATAATACCGATCACGCCGAGCGGCACGCGTCGCTTGCCTATGGCGAGTCCGTTGGGGCGTTTTACGTTGAAGTCCTCCCCGCCGATGGGGTCGGGCAGGGCCGCTACCTTCCTTAATCCGTTCGCCATGCCCAATATGCGCTTTTCATCCAAACGAAGCCGGTCCAGCATGGCCTCCGGCTTTCCGGCGGCGCGGGCGGCGGCGACGTCCAATTCGTTTTGCTCTAAAATAGAAGCCGTGTTCGCAACAAGCGCCTCCGCCATCGCGTTTAGCGCCGCGTCCCGTACGGGAGCGGACAAAGTCAGCATTTTATAGGAGGCTTCTTTTACTGCGGCTGCCTGTTCGCGTAATGTCATAGTCCTTGCCCTCCCTGGCAACGCGGGCATATCATGCCGTTTTTTCCAGTATACGCCCTCTTTTGGGGCTGCGCAACATCAAAGGGATGGTGCGCGCGAAAAAGCGGCGCCCGGGAAAGACGCCTCAAGCGCCACATATATCTTGAATTTTATACCGCTAGCTGACCCCCGTGGGCGTTCTTAAGGAAGGGGCGTGGGGATCGGTTGTGCAGCTAAAGCTGCACATCAATCTTTGTAAGATCCCCGAATGTGCCATTCGGGGGCACTCAGTTTCCCCACATTAAAAAATCTATCGCGACGACCCGCAGGCCTAGTATCCGAGGCGTCCCCCGCCGAGGATGCGGCGCTGAAAGCGCCGATACCTTGAAACCACTAAGCGGACTTCTTGACATACTAAAAACGGCGTCCAGTGAAAGATGCCGCTTTTGTCAGTTATTGAGTTTTACGGTTCCAACCCTTCGAGATAAATGTTGATCTCCTCCAGGTTGTCAAACACCAGGCCTTCATCCAGCTTGTTAAGCTCCTCCTCAGGCAGGTAAGAAATATCGTAGTTCAATGTCGTAATATTCTCCTTTTCCAGGTCTGTTTCATCCGTCTGGGAAATGGCCAGCCTGTTGTTGTCATCCAGGAACAGCACCACATGCTTGGGGCAGTACCGGTCCAGTTCCCGCTCTATCATCGCCCGCTTGTTGGTCAGTTCCGTTACTTTCGCGTCGGGATACTTTTCCTCAATCTGCGTCTTGTTCAGCCCCACCAAGGGTCCGCCCGTTTCCTGCCGTTGCTCCGTATGGCCGCCGCATAACAGGAACGTATATTTTGTGATCACCAGCGTATCCGGCAATATGCTCTGCTCGCCGATTTTGTCAACCTGCTCCGCCAAAGGCGTTGGCTCGGGTATGGCTTTTACCTGTAAATCCCTTATGGTAAAGCCGCCCCATACGCCAACCGCGAGCACAAGCGCCATATAAAGCAACAGTTTCCCGTTTTGTTTCCACCATTGCATGAAACCCACCTCCTCCTAAAGGGCATTCGGTTCTCCATTATGTATGCCCAAGCTGTTTGCAGTTGATACCCACTTGCAGTATAATAACGGTAAACAGCTGGATTGGAGCGTGAAATGGATGGCCAAGAAACCGTTTTTGAACGAAATCGCGGATGAAAAACCCCTGTGGCACGACCGTAAGCGCATATTGGGCATGCCGTTGAGTTTCACCGTTTATGAAGTGGACAAAGACCGCTTCACCACGCGCAAAGGGTTATTCCGCACCGAAACCAACGAAATCCTCCTGTATCGTATTCTGGATATCAAGCTTGTGCGCACGCTGGGGCAGAAGATATTCGGCGTGGGCACCATCACGCTCTACAGCGCCGACCAGACGCATGAAACCCTGGAAATCAAAAATATTGCGAAGCCCGAGGCGGTGAGGAAATTCCTAAGCCGCATCATTGAAAAGGAACGCGGGGAAAAGGGCCTGACCGGGCGCGAAATATACGGCGCCGCGGGGTTGATGCAGGATGGCGACGGGGTCCCCAACCACTCTTTTGCGGACGTCGACGGGGACGGGATACCGGACTGATTTTATGATTTTCGATATACTTTCGCTGCTTTACCTGTGCGAATATTTTGCCGCAGGGCAACTCATAGCACGCGCCCTGTTCGCTGCGGAACGCCCGCTGTTCCGCTGGTGGATGGGGGGCGTTTTCTCGTTGCTGCTTTTGTTGTGGCTGCCCGCGCTGTTTGGTTTTTTGTGCGGGTTTAGCCTCCTTGCCCAGCTCCTTGCGCTGCTTGTCTGCACTGCGGCAGGCGTCGCCGCTTTCCTGGCAGGAAGAAAAGAAACGGTCGCATCCGTTACGGCTGGCGAGCTTCGCCCGGCGCTGTTGACGCTGCTGCCGTTATTTTTATTGGGCGGGTACCTGTTTTTCACCCACATACTCCAGCCGGTCAGTGGGGCCCTGCATTCCGGGCAATCCACATTCGGAGATCTGCCGCTGCACCTGGGCCTGGTAACCAGCATCGCAGGGCAGGGCACATTCCCGCCACAGTATTCCATATTCCCGGGCACGGCGGTCGGTTACCCGTTTTTGTGCGACAGCATCAGCGCCACGTTTTATGTTTTGGGCGCGTCATTGCGCGTTTCCTTGCTGCTGCCAGCTCTCTTTGCCTATGCGCTTGTATTATTGGGCGTCTACTGCTTCTTTTTGCAGTGGCAGAAAAAAACCGGCACCGCAGTATTCTCTACGCTGCTGTTTTTCTTAGGGGGAGGCTTCGGGTTCTGGTATTTTCTTGATCTCTGGAAAACGAACCCGGAAGCGTTCACCCGCATATTCACCGGCTTTTACAATACGCCCACCAACCTGCCGGATATCGGGCTAAGGTGGGTCAACCCGATCGCGGATATGCTCATTCCCCAGCGGGCTACGCTGTTTGGCTGGGCACTGCTGTTCCCCGCCCTGTATTTGCTCCGGCGCGCGGCGTTTGAGCATGAACCGAAGCTATTTGTGCCGCTGGGAATCATCGCGGGCTGCATGCCGCTTGTCCACACGCATTCGTTCCTTGCGCTCGGCATGGCCAGCGTGGTCTACGTACTGTACGCGTTCATTTCCCGGCAGCAGAAAGCGACCCTATGGGGCTGGGTCAGGTACGGGCTGATCGCCTTAGCTTTGGCGTTGCCGCAGCTTATCTTGTTTACGTTCCGGCAATCCGGGGATTTTTTGAAGCCGCATTTTAACTGGGGCAACGAAGCCGACTCTTTCCTGTGGTTCTACGTCAAGAACCTCGGGCTAATTTTCCTGCTGCTGCCCATGGCGTTTTTCCGGTTGCCCAAGGAGGAGAAGGTATTCTACGGCGGGGCCATATTGATCTGGGTCTTTTCGGAGCTTGTGCTGTTCCAGCCCAACCCGTACGACAACAACAAGCTGCTGTTCGTCTGGTTCGCGTTCACCTGCGGCATTGTGGGAAAGCTGCTTATGGATCTATATAAGCAATTGAGCGGGTTTGCGGGCAGGCGGTATCTTGCATTCCTTACGCTTTGCGCCCTGTTCCTTTCCGGCACGCTGACGCTTGCACGCGAGACGATCAGCGATTACGAGCAATTCAGCGCAGATGAGGCCGCGGCAGCGGCTTACATCAACGAGACGGCCGCGCCCGACGCGCTGTTTTTAACGGCCACCAACCACAACAACGCCGTCTCCTCCCTCACCGGAAGGAACATACTCTGCGGCACGGGCTCCTACCTCTACTACCATGGGCTCGATTATGAAACGCGGGAACAGCAGGTGCGGCTGCTGTTTGAGCAGCCGGAAACATGCTTTGACGCGCTACACGAAACCTACGGCATCGATTATGTGTTTGTGAGCAATTATGAGCGGTATAACTATGCGGTGAACGAGGCGTTCTTTTCGCAGTTCCCCGTAGTGTACGAGAACGACACGGTAACGATATATGATGTGAGATCGTAGTTTTCTGATTACAAAAAGGAACGGCGCGCCGTTCCTTCAGTCTGTCGGAAAACCCCTTGGGGGCTCGGGGGCCGCAGCCCTGAAGGCTTTCAATCGCCGCCAGCGACAGGTGCGGTGGCTGCGAAGAGCCTTGCGACGCAAGGCTCTCCTTGCAGGAACAACCGCCCGTGCCGTAGGCATAGGTTGTTCCTGTAATCCTCGAAAAAGTACCGCAAGGTGCTTTTTCGACAAAAGGAACGGCTAGCCGTTCCTTTTTTGTTGCATTTACTTTTCATCCAGCCCCAGCAGGAAGCGGTACAGCGGCTTTAACAGCAAAAATCCTTCATTGATTTCATCCACGAGCTCCGGCTTCATGGTGTTTTTGAGGTCCTTGGATGAAAAGCAGAAGGACAGGCTGCGCTTATTCAGCCAGGGCCGTATCTCTTCCGGCGCGTCAGAAAACCGCTGCCTTTTAAACTCCTCCCCCTGCCAGGTAAACCGTGACGCGAACGCGGGATCGTTGACGATTTCCAAAAACCTCTGCGGCCGGGCGAGCATGCGGCGTCTTGCGTCCGCCATGAACTGCGGCAGCGGATAATACATACCCATACCATATCCGTAGGCCGTGCGCTCGAACTCCGCGTAAAGCACGAAGCTCTCGCCCGTAGCGGCGCCCGGATACTTAAAGGACAGGAACGCATGGTCCCGGTACATGGATTTATCCTTGGTATAGCGGGTGTCCCTGCGGATACGCGATACCACAGAGGAAGGCCGGACGTTAAAGTTCGGGTCCACCTCCAGCGCAACTTCCCCCAACGCGTCCGCCAAAGCGAGCATAGGCTCCTTTACGCTTTTTTCGTAGCGCTTGCGGTTTTCTTCAAAAAAAGAATGCTCGTTGTTGAACGCGATCTCCCAGAAAAAGCGATAGGTGTCCTCCGTGAGGCCGGAAAATGTGTGCATAACCATCCTCTTCTCTTTTGTATACAATATGCGAGGGCTGTCGCACAAAACGCATCCGCTTCATGAACATTCAAATGCGTTTTGTGCGACAGCGGGTTCGGTGCCTTAAAGGGCAAAAAAGGCGCCAGTGACGCCTTTTTAGAACCCCGGGGTTTCGCCGTGGGCGAAACAGCCTTTACATTATGCATTGACAATGCATAATGCCTCCTCCGCTATTGTATCTGTATCATGCTGTAAATTGCAATCCCCTGCGCCCCAAAGAGAGGCGCCTTATTTATCATCCGTATTTCGTACCCTATGCACCCGGTTGCGGATTTCCGGCGAAGCCTGAGGCGGCTTTTGTTCGGATTCCGGCTCTACATGGCGCACCGGCTGCTGCGGGACGCGCGGCTGGTAAGGCGCCCTTTCCAGCGGCGGGACCGATGCCCGTTCCTGTTGCTGGTACGTGCGCTCCTGCGTATAAGCGGACCCTCTTTCCTGCGGCGGTGCGGGCGTGCGGGAAGGCGCGGGCTGGTATACCTGCCTCTCCGAATTTCGCTCCACGGGAGCGGGGCGAGTCTGTGTGGAAAATTCCTCTTGCTCCCTCTGCGGCTGCGCAAACCGGGAAGCCCTGCCTGTATTTTGTTCCAGCGGATAAGGCTGGGACTGCGCTTCGCGTTCGGCGGCGCTTACGCGCGCCTGCGCGGCGTTGCGCGCGCGGGGCAATTCATCCGGCTCCTCTTCCTCCAATGTGGCGTTGCGCTTGCGCTCGTATATGGAGAGCGCCAGGAGCGCGATACCCGCCACCGCCATCAGCGCCGCAAGCACGATGAGTACGGTCACCAGCGTGCCGCTCATGCCGCCGGTACTTGCCGGTTCTTCCTCCCCCACGGGGCTGGCGGCGGGAGTGGGCGAAGCCAAAGAGACATAGTCCGCCATGAGCTTTGCCTCATACGTATGCTCCACGCCGGAAGGATCAGACGCGGTAAGGGTAAACGCAAGCTCGCGCGGCGCGCTGACGAGAAGTTCCTTATCCACTGTGGTTTCGCCCAAAGGCAGGATATCCATCGGTTCGATATTGCCAAGCTCAGCTTCGGAGATGAGCGCATTTACCATATCCACATTGGAGTTGTTCTGTATGGTAAAGCGCACCTTCATGCGCCCGCTGTCGGTGAGCGGCTGGAGCACGGTAGCGGAAAGCGAAAGCGAAACCTGGCCCGGGCTCACAGGCGGCCAGACTTCGTAGCTTGTGGTCCTGTTCTCATACGGCTGGCCGGAAGCGTCCGTGCCCGTTACCACAAAGGATACGTTGCGCAGCTCCGTCGTCATAACGGTGTAGGTGAGCGTCTGCTCCTTCCCCCCCTCCAGCGAAAAAGCCTCGGGGCTTACGGAGTTACCCAGTTCATCCTTGACGGTGATGTTGTTGATGGCCTGGTTGCCGCTGTTTTTAAATGCAAGGGTAAACACCACACCCTCCGGGGAGGGTTCGCTTTGGGTTACGGCCAGATCCAGCTGGATGTTCACCACGGTGACGGTGAGCGGGTCAATGGTAAGCGTCTTGCCCTCGCCATTGAGCTTGTAGGTAATAGAAGGCTGGCTGACGGCGTCCTGGCCGCCCAAAGTCAGCTCGTATGTTGCGGTCTTGGACGTCCCCGGCGCAATGGTCAGGTTGCTTGCGACAGGCGCTGTGCCCGCCGCAGGGTCTTTGATTGTGACGCCTGTCATTTCCGCGGTCCCGGGGTTGTTGAGGGTATAGGTCAACGTTACTTTATCGCCGGATTTGCCGGAGGACTTGCTGGCCGTGCGCGTCGCCGTCATTTCGGCGGCGGGCGCCGAGCCCAATGTGATGGGGATATCCTTGGATTTCGTAGCGCCGTTTTCCGTCCAGGTAAGCGTATAGGTAATTGTCTGTCCCAGCATATCCTCGGGTACTTCGATGCTGCTGAGGGTAAAGTTCAGTTTGCCGTTGGGCGGCACCACCTGGCTGGACAGCTGGCTGTTGCCGGATAATCCGTTCCCGGTAATGTTGATGTCCCGCATTTCATAAGCGGAATCGTTCACCACGGAAAACCTCGCGGAAATTGTCCCCGCGGAGGTAATCTGCGCGGGCTCCGTTGTGACCTGCACGGTGGCCGCAAGCGCCGCCGGTGCAAGCAGCAGAAGCAATATCAATACGCTTAGCGCGGAAATAATTTTTTTCATGGAACGGTATCTCCTTTTGCGGTCTTTGGCGTATATACGTATCTTCAATACGATACTACCACAAATTATGCTTTTTTAACCAATGTAAACCATGAATGCATCTTAAAGCGGCGAGGAATTTTCGATGCGGGGCAAGGAGCCGGAGCGATACGTAGCAGTGCTACGCTACCGCGGAGGGCGACACCGCTCCACACGAAAAGAGCCGCCGGGATGCATTTATGTTTGGAATTGGTGCTATACGCGTGTGACCCAGCCGTGCGTATCCTCAATATCGCCCAGCTGCAAGCCGGTGAGGGTATCGTAAAGCTTCTGCGTCATGCTGCCGGTCCTGCCGTCGTTTACCACGATGCTCTTGCCCTTGTAGTGGAGCTCGCCGACCGGGGAAATCACTGCAGCCGTTCCGGTACCGAATGCCTCCTTCAGTTCGCCGCTTTCCCCCGCTTCCATCAGCTCGGATATCGCGATTTTGCGCTCCGCGACCTTATAGCCCAGTTCCTCCGCGAGGGTGAGTATGGATTTGCGGGTGATGCCGTCGAGTATGCTGCCTTCCACTGGAGCCGTGCAGATGGTATCGCCGATGAGGAACATCATGTTCATGGCGCCCACCTCTTCCACATACTTTTGCTCCAATCCGTCCAGCCAGAGCACCTGGCTGTACCCGCGCGTGGCGGCTTCTTCCGCGGCCTTGAGGCTTGCTGCATAGTTGCCGCCGGTCTTGGCAAAGCCGGTGCCGCCCCTGACGGCCCTGACATACTGATCCTCCACATAGATGCGGATGGGCGCCAAGCCCGAAGCATAATATGCGCCGGACGGCGAGCAAATAATATAATAAAGGAAACGGTCCGCCCTGTGCACACCAAGCGCCGACCCGTCTGCAATCAGCGTAGGCCGCAGATAAAGCGTCGCGCCGGGAGCGCGGGGTACCCAATCCCGGTCCACATCCACGAGCGCCGCCATCGCCTGGTAATTGTCCTCCACGTCGATCTGCGGCATGCACATTCTTTCCGCGCCCTTGTTCATACGCCTTGCATTGTCCCGCGCACGGAACAAAAGGATTTCGTCCTTCTTGGAACGATATGCTTTAAGCCCCTCAAATATCTCCTGAGAATAGTGCAGCACAGGGCTTGCCGGGTCAATCTGCAGCTTCTGGTAGGGCTGTATGCGCGCGTTGTGCCACCCTTTTCCGTTCTCATACTCCATAATGAACATATGGTCCGAAAAGAGCTTGCCGAACCCGAGCTTGGTTTCATCCTGCGGCTTCGCCTTAGGGGCTGTGGTTCTGTTGACGGTGATTTCCATACTGTCCCTCCGCTGTCTTTAAATTCGCTCCCGACTGGCCGGGAAAGATCAACTGTTTGAAAAGCGGCGCGGCTATTGCGGCCACTAGACTATAATAGAAACGCGCCGTATGCCTTTCCGGTTTCCTGCGGGCGCACGCGGCCATCCGTTTTTTCGGTCAAAAGCCGGATAAACGCCGCGGCTTCCTCTTCGGGCACCATCAGGTCCGCTTCCACATCCTCCGCGTAGCGGACGTCCTTTACATTACCGTCTTTGCGCAAAAGCGGCTCTACTGCTGCAAAGCGGGAATAGTCGGTCTTAACCAAAAACTTTACGCAAGGGCGCATTTCCACAACGCCCGCGGCCTCCATACTCATGGACGCCGCTTTGGAATAGGCGCGCACCAACCCGCCCGCGCCCAGCAATACGCCGCCAAAATACCGCGTGACAACGCACAGTACGTCCACCAGCTCTTTCTGGCGGACGGCCTCCATCATGGGAAGCCCGGCGGTACCCGCAGGCTCGCCGTCGTCGCTAAAGCGCGCGGCGGAAGCATCAGCACCCATACAATAGGCAAAGCAGTTATGTGTGGCATCCCAGTACCGCTTGCGAAGTTCCGCAAGCTTCCCTAGCACTTCGTCCTCCCTCGTTACTGGAAAGCAGCGGCCGATAAAGCGGGATTTTTGGATCACCAGCTCTATTTCCGCTTCTTTTTGCACCGTACGGTACGCGCGCATCAGCCCAACCGAACGCGGCAGAAGCCCTTCTTGCCCTTTTTGAGTATCACGCCATCCCCCTGCACGCTTTCGGGGGGGAGGGCGAAATACACGTCCTCCACCTTATCGTCGCCAATAAACACCGCGCCGCTTTCAATGAGCCTGCGCGCGTCGCTTTTGGATTTTGCAAGGTTGCCCTTCACCAGAAGGTCAACTACCCTAAGGCCCGTTTCCTCCGCCTCCGCAGCGGAGAGCGTGACAGTGGGCATATGGGTAATGTCGCCGCCGCCGGAAAACAGCGCTTCCGCGGCGTCCATGGCCTTTTGCGCTTCCTCTTCCCCATGCACCTGCTTCGTCAATTCAAACGCAAGCACGCGCTTGGCCTCGTTGATGGCGCTGTCCTTGAGCGCGCCCAGGCGGCGCACTTCGTCCATGGGCAGGAATGTTAAGAGCGCAAGGCAGCGTTCCACGTCCGCGTCGTCCACGTTGCGCCAATATTGATAGAAGTCGAATACGGGGCACTTTTCCTTATCCAGCCAGAGCGCGCCTTTTTCGGTCTTGCCCATTTTGCGGCCATCGCTGGTGGTCAAAAGCGTGCAGGTCAAAGCATACGCGGGCTTTTGCTCCTTGCGGCGTATGAGATCCGCGCCGGCAAGGATGTTGCTCCACTGGTCGTCCCCGCCCATTTGCAGTACGCAGTTTTCCGTGCGGTTGAGCACCAGAAAGTCATAGCTCTGCATCAGCATGTAGCCCATTTCAAAGTACGTGAGCCCCTGCTCCATGCGGTTTTTATAGCAATCCGCCGTCAGCATGCGGTTCACGGAAAACAGCACGCCGATATCGCGCATGAACTCCAGAAAGTTTAACGGCAGCAGCCAATCCGCGTTGTTCCGGATGATGGCTTTTCCTTCGCCAAAGTCCAGCAAGCGGGACATCTGGGTTTGGAATTTGTCGGCGTTAGATTGAATTTCCTCCTGCGTCATCATGCGGCGCATATCCGTCTTGCCGGAAGGATCGCCGATCATGGTGGTGCCGCCGCCCAAAAGCGCGATGGGCCGGTGGCCTGCGCGCTGCATATGCGCCATCGCCATCAGCGCCACGTAGTGGCCCACATGCAGACTGTCCGCCGTGGGGTCAAAGCCTATATAAAACGTAATGCGTTCTTTGCCCATCAGCTCCCGAAGCTCTTCGGGATGCGACGCCTGCTTGATAAAGCCGCGCTCTTCCAATACGTCGAATGCGTTCCTCATGCCGTCTAAATGTCCTCCCATTATGCGCAGTTTCTGCCGCCGCGTCTAAATAGAATATCAGATGCCGCGCTCTTTTGCAACGAAGGCGGCCTCCGGAAGCTCCCGCGCCACGATATCGTCGAGGATCGACGCCGCTTCCAATATGACGTCGCGGCATTTGATTTCGTCCGTGCGGTACTGCTCCTTCAATGGGATGCAATCCACTTCGCCCATCATACTCCGATACCGCTCGATCAGCTCGGCGGTGAGCGTCTTTATTTTATCGCTCTCATGGGCGCGTTCCTTTACAAAGAGCATGCCCAGCGCCATGATCGCGCCCGTAAGCGCGCCGCAGATATCGCCCACCGCCATGCCGCCGCCAAACCCCGCGGCGAGCTTATACGCTTCCGGTTCCAGCTTCAAGCCGTAAACGCGGTCCGCGCCGATAAGCATGTGCTCTGCGCAGTTCCAATCCTCTTTGTACAAAAACTCGTTCTCAAGATATTCACGCAGCATTACTTTTTTTCCTCCAGCATGGAAGTACAGTGCGGGCAGCGGGTAGCGCCATTCGAAATCTCGCTCTTGCAGTATGGACATCTGTGCGGCTCGGGAGCAGCTGCAGGGGCAGGCTCCGCTTTTTTGATACGCAGCTTATTGATCAGCTTCACAAACAAAAATATGCTGAGCGCAATGAGCAAAAAGTCGATGACGTTGGCGATAAACGCGCCATAGTTGAACGTAGCCACCTCTGCCGCCTTCGCGGCTTCAATATCAGCATACTGCTTGCCATCCATTGCAATGAACATTTTGGTAAAGTCCAGGCTGCCGGTAATCAGGCTGAGTACCGGCATGAACAGATCGTTCACGACGCTTGTGACAATTTTTCCGAACGCCCCGCCGATCATCACGCCGACCGCAAGATCAATCACGTTCCCTTTAAAGGCAAATTCCCTGAATTCCTTCCACATACCGTTTCCGCCCCTTTACGAGTACCAATATAGCACATTTACCTGGGCAAAACAACGAAGGGTTGGAACGCAAATGCTAACATTTCCTGAATTTTGAAGCTTATAACCAACAAAAAAGCGGCCGAAGCCGCTTTTATGGGATTTGACTTATTCCGAGCGGATGGCCGAAAGCGCCGAAAGCTTCATGGCGCGGATGGCCGGATACATGCCGCTGATGAGCGCGACCACAATGGAGAACAGTACCGCGCCCAGGGAGAGGTAGAGCGGGATCACGCTCTTCATACCGACGGACTGCATGACGAACTGGTTCAAAAGCAGCGAAAGCCCGTAGCTTAAGCCCAGCCCGATGAGACCGCCGATAAGGCCAATATACGCCGCCTCCGTCAGGAACAGCTCCGCAATGTTGCGCATGCGGCACCCTAGCACCTTGATGATGCCGATCTCCTTGGTGCGCTCGTAGATGCTCATCATCATGGTGTTCATAATGCCGATCGCCGCCACCAGCAGAGATACGCCGCCGATCGCGCCAAGCAGCATCTGGAGCTGCGACGCGCTTTCCTGCGCGGCCTTCAAAGCGTCCTGCAGGCTGTACGCGCCATAGCCCATGTCTTGAATCTGCTTCTGGATGTCTATGACCTCGTCGATGTTTTCGCACTTGACCCAGATCTGGCTGTATTTCTTTGTGTCAAGGCTCATGAAATCCTTGTTTTCTCTGGCAAGCTTCCGTACGGCGGCGATATCCATCAGCGAGTAATAGGCATAGTTGTTGCCTTCTTCCGCCATCTGGCCCACGACCTTGACGTCGTACATCTTGCCCTTAGGGGGCGCTTCGCCGCCGCCGGTATCCCAGTTGGAATAGACGTTGCTGTAGTCAAACGTCAGCTGGAAGCGGGAGCGCTCCATGCTGATTTTGGAGTTGCCGTCCCGGTCTATGGCCTGCTTGCCGGTGGTGGGGTTGTAGAAATTCTGCAGCGCCCAGGAACCGAGCACCATCTCGTATTTGGAGCCCGCGCCGACGTTGGGCATGCGCCCGGTTGCAAGCGTAAAGCCGAACTCCTCTGCGGTTTTTAAGTCCACACCCATGATGGAGACGTCCGTCATATACTGGCCGCTTTTGAGCGCGCCCCAGGTTTCAAGCATGGGCATGACAGCCGTGACGCCCGGTATCTGCCGGAAGGACAGCACGCTTTTGTCATCGAGCACAACTTCCTGGGAGGAACTGTACGCCATGGACGCGCCCGCCTTCGCTTCCACCATGCGGTAGCTGTTGACCTGTATGGTGGTAAGGCTGCCCGCGCGCTCGTAATTTTCCCGGAAGGATTCGTTGATGCCGATGCCGAGCGAAACCATCACGACAATGGACGCCACGCCGATCACCATGCCCAGCACCGTCAGGAACGCGCGCAGCTTGCGCCGCCACAGGTTCATG
>JAEYHP010000049.1 GCA_023409435.1 Bacillota bacterium
CGATTACATCATCCCCACCGCGGTAGACGTCCCCAAGCTGGTGGTGGAAATGGTGAATAACCCCTATACGCACGGGCCGTACGGCGCGAAGGGTGCCGGCGAGCTGCCGCTTGTAGGCGCTGCGCCCGCATACCTGGAAGCCGTGGAGTGCGCGCTGGGAGAGAATTTATCCCATATTCCGTTTTCCATTGAAGATACCATGAACGCCTTACAGGGAGGGAAGCGCATATGATTCGGTTTACGTTGAACGGGCAGGAAGTCGTCTCCAAAGCGAAAGCAAGCGAAAGGCTGCTGGACGTATTGCGTTCGGAATTTTCCAACACCGGCGTCAAGTGCGGCTGCAAGGAAGGCGAATGCGGCGCGTGCTCCGTCATACTCGACGGTCAGCTCGCAAACTCCTGCATGGTGGCGATGGGCAGTATCGCGGACAGCGAGGTCGTGACAATCGAGGGGTATGCGAAGACGGAGCGCTTCCAGGTGCTGGACCGCGCTTATGCTTCTGTCAGCGCGGTGCAGTGCGGGTTCTGCATTCCCGGCATGGTGCTGGCATCAGAATGTATCCTGAATAAAAACCCCAACCCCACCGAGGAAGAAATCAGGGACGGCATATCCGGCAACCTCTGCCGCTGCACGGGTTACAACGCTATTGTAGAAGCGATTAAAATCGCCGCAAAGGAGGGCAACGGATTATGGTAAACGGATATACTCCCGCAACCCTACGTGAAGCGCTCGAACTCCGGGCAAAAGAGGCCGTGACCCTTTATGCGGGCGGCACGGATCTGATGCTGGACGCGGACGAGGACGCAAACTACCTGTTCCTGAATAAGCTTGCGGAATTGAAGCGGATCACCGTATCGGGCGGTTATGTACGCATCGGCGCGGCCTGCACCTATACGAAGGTTTTGGAAAGCCCGCTTGTGCCGGAGCTTTTGCGCCGGGCGATCTCTGAAATCGCGGCCCCGGCCATCCGCAACCTTGGCACGCTGGGCGGAAACCTCTGCAATGCTTCCCCCAAGGCGGACGGCGCGCTAGCCCTGTTTGCCGCAAATGCAGAAGTAAAGCTAAGCAGCGAAGACGGAGAGCGCACGCTGCCCATACGGGAATTTTACTTGGGGCGCAACAAAACTGTGCTGCAGCCAGACGAGCTGCTTACCGAAATACTCTTACCGGACCACGGGCTTGAAAACTACTATTTCAAAAAGATTGGTGCGCGCAACGCGCTTGCGATCTCCCGCGTGGCGTTTGCGGGCGTTATGCAAATAGAAAACAGCATCATTCGCGCATGCACCGCCGCCTTTGGCGCGGTGATGGACGTGACGCTGGTACGCCCTGAAATCGATGCGATGCTCTTAGGAAAAACCATAGCGGAAGCGAAAACGCTTAAGGAAGAATACCTGAAACGTTACGAGCAGGAGATCAAGCCCATCCGCGGCAGGGTTTCCGCAGAATACCGCAAGACGGTCTGCATGAATCTGCTTCTAGACTTTTTGGAGGCAAACGGGATATAGGAGCATGGGATGAAATAAATTGCAATTTACCCATGAGTCTATGAGTGAACGACAGTTGATGGTTTGGAACACTCTTTTGGGAATGTCCAATATCAACTGTCGTTTTCTGTATACTCCTGCCGCCAAGGGGATGAGGTACGACATCTTTTTTGCAAGGCCGTTGCCTCCGAGATAAGAGGATGGACATATGTTGAGACTCCGAAAGACGCCGACAAACTATTAGAAAATGCCTATTCTTTTCACGATTCGGTACTAAAAACAGCAAATTATACGAGCGGCGCTTATGTTGATTCTGACCGCTCCATGTATCCTATGGATGACATTCGGCAAGTGACCATGTGCTTTGACAGCCAATGGTGCGACACAATCGAAATGGTATTTGAAGGCGTAACCGCTTTCAATTTGCGACCGACAGGAGACTAACTATACGGCCAATATTTTTGAAGCCTCACTCATTATTAAGGATTCATCCATATTCTTTTGCGACGATGGAATGCAAGAATGGGATGAAGATTATGGAGGTACTTGGATAACCGCATATAGTTTGCGCTGGCGTTTTGCGCGATAGTCTGCGCTTCATGGAAATTCATCTGTTCTCTCAAGGGATAGAACCGCATCCGCGCGCGCTCATTCATCCGCCGATCTGTACCAGCATGCCTTCTTTGAGCAGAATTTGCTCGAAGGTGGCCAGATCCTCTTCGTGCAGCTGCTTCAACCCCGCATACTCATAGCGGATGCCCAGCCTCTGGTACTTGCTTTCCCCCATTTGGTGGAAGGGCAGCAGGTGGACCTCCTTCGCACCTTGGGCCTTTAAAAGCTCCGCAAAGCCATACATATCTTCTTTGGAATCATTGTACCCCGGTATGACGGGAATGCGGATGATTGTGTGCACGCCGGATGCAAACGCGCTGCGGATGTTTTGGAGAATCAGCGCATTCCCTGTGCCCGTGCCCTGCCGATGGGCATCTTCGTCATAATGCTTGAGGTCGATATGCACAAAATCAAACAGGCGGAGCATGTCTATAAACGCCGCGGCGGGGATATGGGCCGCCGTTTCTATGGCTACGTTTATGCCTGCAGCATGCAGCGCGCCGCAAAGTGCGCGCACAAATTCCGGGTGCAGAAGCGGCTCGCCGCCCGTAAGCGTTACGCCGCCGCCGCTGGTGTCGTAAAAGGCTTTGTCCTTGACAAGCTCCGCCACCAGCTCGTTTATCGTATACTCCCGCGCGTTGCTGTGCTGCGGGTCGAGATGAATGGGCTGCGATTCGGGGTTGGCGCACCATTTGCAATGGAGATTGCAGCCCTGAAAGAATACGTTGGTGCGTATCCCTGCGCCGTCATGCAAAGAAAATCTTTGGATATTGAATATGGGAGCTTTCATGGGCGGGATACCTCCATGCGCGTTCATTAGCCCAGATCGGCGATGTGCACCGCAGTAACCGAGCCGCACGCGGTTCTTGTTACTTCGTGCAGCGCACCGCTTTGGGTATCAATCGCAAACACCACAAGGTCGTGGCTTTCCTGGTGTCCCACAATCAAGTAATCTCCCGCGGGCGTGATATTGAAATCCCTGGGGATGCGGCCACCCGTTTTTTTGACATGCAGCAGCGTGAGCAAGCCGTTTTCGCCGACGCGGTAGACGGCGATGCTGTCGTGCCCCCGGTTGGAAGCATACAGCAGCCTGCCGTTGGGATGAAGCCGGATACAGGCGGCAATGCTCTCCGCGCCATCCCTTTCGGGCAGCGTGGAGATGGTTTGCAGTAACTTAGCGGCGCCGCTTTGTTCATCGTACTCGTACACGCATACCGCATTGCCCAATTCGGCAACCAGGTACATCCGCCGCCCGGATTCATCGAACACGCACAGCCTGGGTCCCAGGCCCGGCGCTGTGCGAATGACCGGGCCGGGGGTCAGGTGCCCGTTTTGCCAGTCGGCGCCATATACCTTTATTTCGTCTGTGCCCAAATCCACCGCCAGCACATGCGCTCCGGATGTGTCTGTGAGCAGCTGGTGTACATGCGGCTCGCGCTGCCGGAGGGGGTTCGGGCCGCTGCCATAGTGCTGGAAAAAGCACGAGGGGCGGCCGATGCTGTGATCCGCCCCGATGGGAAATACGCACAGGCTTCCGCCGCTGTAATTGGCGGCCATCAGATATCGCCCGCAGGAGCTGAAAGCCAGGTTGCAGGCGTCCTCGCCGTGGGTTGCCTGCCGGTTTAAAAGGCGCAGCGTACCGCTTTTTGTATCCAGCTCGTAGGAAGAGACAGCGGCCGAAGGGAGGCCGCTGTATTCTTTTAGCTCATTGACGGTATATAAGTTTTGTCCATTCGGATGCAGCGCAAGGTAGGAGGGGTTGGGGGCGTCGCAGCTTGAAAGCTTTGTAAGGTCCCCTTTTTCATTGAGACGAAACACGCAGATGCCTTCGCCGCGGGCCTCTACCAGCTCGCCCGTACCCAGGCGGATTGCCTCCGTATAGCTTCCGGTAAACACAAAGGTGCTCATGGCGCTACATCCTCCCCAAGTATATAGTGACAGATCGCATATGCCGCGCAGATGGTGAAATTACGTTTTCGCAACACTCGGGTATACCCTTATGCCCCCTTTATTGTATAGGAAGAATACGATCTGTGCAATGTTGTTTTATTTCATTCGTAATAATAATTATATTCAAATGAAAATAATTATTTTTCATATGTTGACTCGCATTGGCTTGCGCACATATAATAAAAGCGTAAAAGAGCGTATCATACAACGCATTCACACGATCAACCACAAATCCCATGCGCGGAGGAACGCCATGCACGAGAAGTACAGTATTGGCATCGATGCCGGCGGAACAAAGGTTGCCTATGGCCTTTTTGACGTCCACGGCACGCTTTTGGACAGAATTCAGCACCCGACTGACGCCGATGCGGACGGTCCTTCTTTTTCAGATCGAGTCATAGAAGGCATTCATACCCTTGCACAAAAGAATAATGTTGCCGTGGACGCGCTTGCAGGCGTCGGCATCTGCATGCCTTCCTTCATCCTCTACGAAGAAGGGCGCATCCTGATGACCTCGGCCATGCCGGGCATCAAGGATTTTCCCATGCGGGATTACCTGCAGCAGCGCCTGCCTGTCCGGGTGGTGTTGGATAACGACAGCAATGCGGCGGCGCTGGCGGAATACCGCCATGGCGCGGGGCGCGGCAGCAAGCACATGGTGTATGTGGCGGTCGGCACGGGCCTGGGCAGCGGCATTATTATCAACGGCAAGCTGTTCCAGGGCTCTTACGGCTGGGCGGGGGAATGCGGGCATATGCTCGCCACGCCGGACGAGGGGATACTCTGCGGCTGCGAAAACCGCGGGTGCTTCATGTCCTACGCGTCGGGAAGGTACATGCACGAACATCTTAAAGTAAGGCTGGAAAATGGAGCAAAAAGCATACTCGCGGGCGGCCCGCTCAACGGCGAATATGTGCTTGCGGCATATTACAAGGGCGACGCGCTGGCTATCGAGATCGTGGATCAGATGGCGCATTATATCGCGGTATGCATATTCAACCTGTACCAGATGCTCAACATCAACACGTTCGTATTCGGCGGCGGGCTTGTCTGCTTTGGCGACGCGCTTTTTGGCAAGGTGCGCAAGGAGTTTGACAGCTACAACCATTTATCGCTGCCGGTTTATTTTAAAACGGCGGAGCTTCAGCAGAATTTCGGCATCATAGGCGCCGCGGAATTCATTAGAGAGGTGTAAATTGGA
Organism: Bacillota bacterium; assembly: GCA_023409435.1. Lineage (GTDB taxonomy): Bacteria > Bacillota > Clostridia > Christensenellales > CAG-138 > JAEYLA01. The sequence goes on from JAEYHP010000049.1 coordinate 5,251, forward strand.
ACAGTACTTCGGGACGCTCAACCCCCGTACCGCCGCCATCCGTGGGCGGCTGCTCGACATACAGCCCACCGTCTGCACAGAGCGTGCGCTGCTCACCACCGAAACCTACCGCGCGCATGAAATGGACCAGGTCGTTTTAAGGCGCGCCCACATGCTCGATAACGTGCTGCGCAACATGTCCATCTATATCGATCCAGACGCGTTGCTCGTGGGCAACCAGGCCAGCGCGGACCGTGCCGCGCCCATATTCCCCGAGTACGCCATGGATTGGGTCGTTGCGGAACTCGACGAATTTGAAAAGCGCGACGGGGACCGCTTTACTATTTCCGAGGATAATAAGCGCGTATTACGGGAGATTTACCCCTATTGGAAGGGCCGCACGCTGCAGGATAAGGGCTACGCGGCTTTTCCGGAGCAGGCACGCCTGTTTTACGACCTTGGCATCATCAAGACCGAGGGAAACATCACCTCGGGCGACGCGCACATCGCCGGGGACTACGGCCGTGTGCTGCGCGAGGGGCTTTCTGGCGTGCGCGGAAGGACGCTTGCGGCGCAATCCGCTCTGCAGCTGAGCAATTTTGAAGATTTAAAAAAGAGCTATTTTTATAAGGCCATACTCATTACGCTGGACGCGGTGGAAACCTACGCGCTGCGCTACGCGGAACTGGCGGAGCAGCAGGCCGGGTCGGCCGCGCCTGAGCGCGCAACGGAACTCAGGGAAATCGCCCGCATATGCCGCAAGGTACCTATGCAGCCTGCCGAAACATTCCACGAGGCCTTGCAGTGCGTTTGGTTTCTCCATTTGATTTTGCAGATCGAGTCCAATGGCCATTCGCTCTCCTACGGGCGGTTCGATCAGTACGTGCTGCCGTATTACTTAAAGAGCAAGGCAGAGGGCATGACGCGGGAGCAGGCCTGCGAGCTGCTGGAAAACCTATGGCTGCGCACGTTTACCGTCAACAAAATACGCAGCTGGTCGCATACGCGATTTTCGGCTGGAAGCCCTCTGTACCAGAACGTTACGGTGGGGGGCCAGACGCCCGAAGGCGAGGACGCTGTCAACGAATTAAGTTATCTCGTGCTGCGCACGGTGGCGCGCTGCCACCTGCCCCAGCCCAACCTCACGGTGCGGTATCACAAGGGGCTCAGCGACGAGTTCATGCGCGAGTGCGTAGAGGTAATCCGCTGCGGGTTCGGCATGCCGGCGTTCAACAGCGATGAAATCATCATTCCTTCCTTTCTGGATCTGGGCGTCAAACGGGAGGACGCGTACAATTACAGCGCCATCGGCTGCGTGGAAGTGGCCGTGCCCGGCAAATGGGGGTACCGCTGCACGGGCATGAGCTTTTTAAACTTCCCAAAGACGCTCATGATCGCGCTCAATAACGGCGTGGACATCAGCAGCGGAAAGCGCGTTTGTGAGGGCATGGGGCATTTCCTCAACATGGAGCGCTTCGAGGACGTCATGCGCGCCTGGGATGCGTTCGTGCGCGAATTCTGCCGCCAGGCGGTGGTGCTGGACTCGTGCGCAGACCTGGTGCTGGAGCAGGAGGTGCCGGATATCCTTTGCTCGGCGCTCACGGACGATTGCATCGCCCGCGGCAAGCATCTCAAAGAGGGTGGCGCGGTATACGACTATATCAGCGATTTGCAGGTGGGCATCGCCAATCTGGGGGATTCGCTCGCCGCCATCAAAAAATGCGTGTATGAGGATAAGAGCGTCACGCGCAAACAGCTTTGGGACGCGCTGCTTACGGATTTTGCCGGGGAGGAAGGCGAGCGCATCCGCCAGCTGTTGCTCGCGGTGCCCAAGTACGGCAACGACGACGATTATGTGGACTCCCTTGTTGTAGAGGGCTACGACAGCTATATTGATGAGATCGCCAGGCATAAGAACACCCGCTTTGGGCGCGGACCCATCGGCGGCGGCTATTATGCGGGAACGTCTTCCATATCCGCCAATGTGCCGCAGGGCGCAGGCACCTGCGCCACGCCGGATGGCCGCCACGCGGGGGAACCGCTCGCCGAAGGGTGTTCGCCCACCCACAGCGCGGATACCAACGGCCCCACCAGCGTGTTTAAGTCCGTTTCCAAGCTGCGCACCGAAAAGATCACCGGCGGGGTGCTGCTCAACCAGAAAGTCTCGCCCTCCATGCTGACAAAGCCCAGGGAACGCGAAAAGCTGATACTGCTTTTGCGCACGTTCTTCAACGTCCTCCACGGCTTCCATGTGCAGTACAACGTGGTTTCCCGCGAGACGCTGCTGGATGCGCAGATCCATCCCGAAAACCATAAGGACCTGATCGTGCGCGTGGCCGGGTATTCTGCATTCTTCAACGTCCTTTCCCGGCAGACGCAGGATGATATTATCGCAAGAACGGAGCAGGTGCTATGAACCAGCGTTGCATCACCATACTGGATATGCTCAACCGCGAGGAAATGCTCGACGTCAACGAGCTCGCGCAGCGGCTGGACGTTTCCGCCGTAACGGTTCGCAAGGACCTGGATACCCTCGAAACGCGGGGGCTATTGAGAAGGCAACACGGGTATGCCGTGCGGGTTTCGCCCAACGATATCAACTACCGCATGACGTTTGACTATGAAACGAAGATGCGCATCGCTCTGCGCGCCTCTGAAATGGTGGAAAGCGGCGAAACGGTGATGATCGAATCCGGCTCAACCTGCGCGATGCTTTCGGCGGAGCTAATTAAAACCAAGCGCGACGTCACCATCATCACCAATTCCGCATTCATCGCGGGATATGTGCGCGCCATACCCGGCGCCCGCGTGGTGCTGCTCGGCGGCACCTACGACCCGGACGCGCAGGTGATGTCAGGCCCGTTGGTACGAAAGTGCGCCGAGGAATTTTTTGTGGATAAATTCTTTATCGGCACAGACGGATACGATCCCGTGCAGGGCTTTTCCAACGTGGACCTGCTGCGCGCCGAAGCGGTGCGCGCCATGGCCGCGCAGGCTCAGAAGCGCATCATACTGACGGATTCGTCCAAGTTCAACAGGCGCGGCGTGGTGCTGCTGATGCCCATTTTACAGGTGACGGCGGTCGTTACCGACTCCGTGCCGGATAACTGCAGAACGTCTCTGGAGAAAAATAAAGTTGAGATTGTGATTGCGTAGCTGGGCGGAGCTAGGAGGGGCGCAGGCATGGATTATTTTGAAAACGGGTTGGATAGTTTCTGCGCCGCGATCAATCAGGTGGAAACGCCCGTGCTTTTCTGCGAGCGGTTTGACGAAAGAAGCGATATCTGGAATTTCTCCCCGCACAAACACGATTGCATTGAACTGCTGTATTTCCTCTTTGGCAGGGCGGAGGTCATCACCGGGAACGATTCGGTGCAGGCAAGCTTTTACGACGTCGTCATATACCCCAAGGGCATGTATCATACCGAAAGCCTGCAATTCAACCGCCATCAGGAGATCATCTGCGTCTGGGTGGATATTCCGGATCTTGAGATTCCCCGGGTCATCCGCATACAGGACGAAAACGGGAACCTCAAATGCCTGCTTGAAAAGCTGCACGCGGAATACAAAAGCGAAGCGCCCTGCAAGGCGCTCATCGACCACTACGTAAAGGCGCTGGCGATACTGATCGCCAGAAAATATATCGCCAAAAGCTCGGAAAACGATATGGTGGGCCGCGTCAGCCAATACATGCAGGACAATATGGCGCAGCAGATCACGGTGCAGCAGCTTGCGGACCTGGTATATGTCAGCAAATCCTACTTAAGTCGGATATTCAAACGGCAGACGGGCATGGCGCTCAATGAATACCTGCAAAAGTTGCGGATCGAAACCGCAAAAACCATATTGCTTACCTCCGACATGCGCACCGAAGAGGTCGCGTGCACGGTAGGATACCATTGCCCAAAATATTTCTACAGGGTATTTGTTTCCAATACCGGCATGTCTCCCCGAGAATTCAGGAAAAGAGAATCGAAAACATAACGCGCCTGCAAAAACTGTATGTTCACGATTGTACACCTTTTAAACGCTTTCAACGGTTTTTTTGAAAATAACGGCATGATAGAATGATCTCATTCCAAGACAGTCCAATTTATTGAAGGTTTTCTCCTGATCAGTGAAGTATCGTTCTTATCGATTGGCATTTTTAGGTCAGATTGATTTCAAAGAGGAATTTCCATGCAGAATAGCGCGATCCATTCGCTGCCTCAGAGCGGGCGAATTCAACGTCTGAAAAATGAAATATTTGCAGAGCAGCGATTCGCTTCCATCGAGCAGGCAAGGATTATTACCGAAGTCTACCGGCAGAACCCCGCTTTGCCTCGCAATACCTTACGCGCGCTTGCGCTCAAAGAGGCGCTCTCTAAAATCGCAATCCGCATTGCGCCCGGCGAGCTGATCGTAGGTAACCGCACCACCGGCGTGCGCGGCGGCGTGATATTCCCCGAATCCGGCATGAGCTGGGTGGAGCATGAAATAGAAACTTTGCCCACGCGCCCGCAGGACCCGTTTGAAGTCCGCCGGGAGGATATCGAAGAATTCCGCAGCGAGTTGTTTCCCTTCTGGGAAGGGAAGACGCTCGAGGATGTGCTGGAGCAGCGTATCGGCGCGGAGATGAAGGCCATCGGCAAGGTGGCAAAAATCAACCAGACCGATCACGCGCAGGGGCATATCTGCCCCGATACGGAGCGCTGGCTCACGTACGGGCCCGCTGGCCTCAAGGCGCTTGCGGAAGAGAAAAAGCGCGTTTGTCCCGAAAACACGGGTTTTTATGAAGGAATCTGCATTGCGCTCGAAGGCGCAAGCCTGTTTATGCGGCGCTACGCCGCGCTTGCGCGCGAGCTTGCGCAGGCCGAGCCCGAACAATGCAAAGATTTTTTGGAAGTGGCGCGTATCTGCGACAAGCTTTCATCAGAGCCGCCCGAAAGCTTCCATGAAGCCGTGCAGTCATGCTGGTTCCTGTATGTCATCCTGCAAATGGAGAGCAACGCCTCCTCCTTTTCCCCCGGCAGGATGGACCAGTACCTTTATCCCTATTACAGCCGGGACGTGCAGGCGGGCACGCTCAATGATAAAACGGCGCTCGAGCTGATCGAATGCCTGTTCCTCAAATTCAACCAGATCGTCTATCTCAGAAGCTCAGGCAGCGCCCAGTATTTTGCGGGTTTTCCCATCGGCTTCAACGTCGCGATCGGCGGGCAGGACAAAAACGGAAACGATGCTGCCAACGAGCTTTCCTTCCTGTTCCTGCGGGCGCAGGAGCATCTGCTGCTTCCCCAGCCCAACCTCTCGGCCAGGGTGCATGCAAATTCGCCCGGAGAGTTTCTCACCCGCTGTGCCGAGGTCATAGGCAAAGGCAGCGGCATGCCGCAGCTGTTCAACGACGAGGCGGTTATCCCCGCGCTGACGGGGCAGGGCATCTCCGAAGAGGACGCCCGTAACTACGCCATCGTGGGTTGCGTGGAGCTGACCACAATGGGCAATTCTCTGGGCTGGAGCGACGCGGCCATGTTCAACCTTGTAAAGGCGCTCGAGCTTGCTTTAAATGACGGGGTCTGCCTGCTCACCGGCACGCAGATGGGCGCGCATACCGGCACGCTTTTGGATTTTGAAACCTACGAGGATGTGGAACGCGCGTTTGCCGCGCAGATCGACTTCTTCTTTGAACGGATGATCCGCTGCTGCGAGGTGGTGGAGCGCGCGCACGCGGAACTTTTACCTTCTCCGTTCCTTTCGAGCGTGATAGACGATTGCCTGGAAAAAGGCATGGACGTCACGGAGGGCGGCGCGCATTACAACCTTTCGGGCATACAGGCCATCCAGTGTGCCAATATCGCGGATAGCCTGGCTGCGTTGAAACAGCTGGTATACGAAGAAAAAACCGTGGACCGCAAAGAGCTTTACGAGGCGCTCAAAAGCGACTATCAGGGAAGCGAGCTGCCGCGCCTGCGCATGCTCAATAAAGCGCCCAAGTATGGCAACGACGTCGCCTGGGTGGATGAGATCGCCCACAAATGGGTGCGCGAGTTTGTAGAAAGGCTTTCCCGCTATACAAATGCGCGCGGCGGCCCTTACCATGCGGGGCTCTACACCGTATCCGCCCATGTGCCCATGGGGAAGAATGTGGGCGCGACGCCGGACGGCCGCAGAGCGAAGGAGCCTTTGGCGGATGGAGGCATGTCCGCCGTATACGGGCGGGATAGGAAAGGGCCCACGGCGGTTTTAAAATCCGTGGCCGCGGTGGACAGCAAGCTCGGCAGCAACGGCACGCTGCTGAACCTGAAATTTCTGCCCTCCCTGTTTGAGACCAAGGCGGGCGTTGAAAAGTTTGTGGGCCTAATTCGCGCGTTCTGTGCGCTCAAGATCATGCATGCGCAGTTCAACGTGGTCAACCGTGAGGATTTGGTCGCCGCGCAGAAGAACCCGGAGCTATTTCGCAGCCTGACTATCCGCGTGGCGGGATATACGGCCTACTTTACGGAATTGGCGCCCGATCTTCAGCAGGAAATCATCAGCCGCACCGCCCATGCAGACGTATGACAAGTGCCTACATATTTGACATCAAGCGCTTCGGAATCAATGACGGCGCGGGTATCCGAACGGTATTCTTTCTCAAGGGCTGTCCGCTAAATTGCCTGTGGTGTCAGAACCCGGAGGGCCTGCTGCCCGGGATTCACCTTTGGTACGCGCGGCACCGCTGCGTAGGGTGCAAAAGCTGCATCGGCGCCTGTCCCGCGGGCGCGCTCAGCTTCGGGGAGCGAGGCGTATGCATCGATGATAATACGTGCACTCTCTGCGGCCGCTGCATAGAGATTTGCCCCACCGGCGCGCTTCGTCTTGACGCCGTGAAACTAACGGTGGAAGAGGCGCTAGCCGAGGTCGAAAGAGATCGCGTATTCTACGATGCTTCGGGCGGCGGCGTAACGCTTTCGGGCGGGGAATGCACCGCATCGCCTGCCTTTTCGCTTGAATTCCTTGCCGCCTGCAAGACGCGCGGCATACACACCGCCATCGAAACCTGCCTGCATACCGGTACAAAGACGCTTCAGGCGTTCCTGCCGGTAACGGATAAAATCATTGCGGACGTCAAGCTCATAGATCCGGCGGCGCATAAGGCAGCAACGGGCGTAGACAACGCCCTGATCTTACAAAACCTTCTGATGCTTGCCCGGACGGACTGCGACCTGCTAATCCGCGTGCCGCTGATACCGGGGTTTACCGCAACGGAGGAAAATATTCGGGCCATCGGCACGCTCATCGCGTCGCTGCCGCGCAGCGTCCCCGTAGAGCTGATCAATTACAATCCGATGTGCCGGGAGAAGTACGAGGCGCTTCATAAGGTATACCCCATCACGGAAACGAGCCCGCTTGCAGCGGAGCAGATACTTTTCTACAGAGATATTTTGGCCGGCTATGGCCTGAAAGTTTTATAGAATGCGGAGCGAAATCATGATCAGCGTCTTTCTTGAAAAAGCCCGGCGGGGCGAAAGCGTATATCTCCACGAAGTGCGCAACGCTTTTGTTGGATGCGGCCACTGCATCGAATGCGTCGTAGAACTTACGACGGGCGGGCAAAAGCATTACCGGGTAGCACTTCCCGACGGGCACGGCGAAGAGGAACTCACGTTTATAAAAGAGTACTTCTACGCGAATATCTACAACCTGATCTCGGCGCTGGGCGGCGCCTGCATGACGCTGTATGTAGAGCCCGGGGATGAATACGCAATGTTGCTGTGCGCAACGCTCGACGAAGTGTTCCAGACTCAAAAAGCGCGCAGCGCGCGTACCGGTTATGGCAAGTGCCTCAACGTGACCGACCGCATGAACGCCGCAATGGGAAAGGCGCCCTTCCGCTTTGTGGTAGAAAAAACGCCCTGCCCGGCTAAGATTCGGTCGGAAGAAATTGCCCCCGGTGCGCTCAGCCAGTTTCAGCACGCGGTGCGCAGGGCGCAAAGCGCTACAATTTGCGGTATGGATATCGGCGGCACGGATATCAAGATTGTCGGCGTAAGGGACGGACGCATCGCGGCCTTTAAGGAGTACGACTGGAATCCGTCCGTTATGAAGGATGTAAATTCCTTGATCCAACCCATCCTGCTGCTGACCCGTGTTGTACGCGCGGCGCTTTCGATGCCGGATACCCCACGCGCGAACGAGCTGCGCGGTATCATGCTGGACAAAAACGTTTCCGATAAAAGCATGCGCGCCGCCGTGGAAGCGGCGGAAGCCGAATTCGGAGCGCCTGATCTTCTGGACGGCATCGGCGTCTGTTTCCCGGACGTGGTGGTCAAAGATAAGATTGTCGGCGGCGAAACGCTCAAAACCCGCGGGGTACGCGAATACTCCCCGGATTATGAGACGGAATTCTCCAGGCTGACTGCGCTAAAACAGCTGCTTTTAGCGCATTGCAGGCAGGGCGGGGCGGTGCATCTTTCCAACGACGGCTCGCTTGCCGCATATACCGCCGCGGTGGAGCTTGCGCATTCCGAGCGCGCGGATGAAGTATGTGAAGGCGTGTTCGCCCACACGCTGGGCACGGAGCTGGGCACGGGGTGGATCGACGAGACCGGCGAGATCCCGCAAATTCCTCTCGAGGTGTACAACTGCATCATCGATCTCGGCAACTACCCCGCAAGGGAATACGAGCCTCTGGATGTGCGGAGCGTCAACAATTTTAACACCTCGCTTCCGGGGACGCTGCAAAAATATACGAGCCAGAGCGGCGCGTACAGGCTGGCGCTGCAATATTTCCAAGAAAAAGCTCCGTCACGGTACCGGGAATTGTTTGACAACGGATATCTGGAAGAACGAAACGGCGGCGTTTACGTGGCCGGGTATCCCAGGGATATGCGCAAGCCTCTGCTTGAGCATATCATGACGCTTGCGAGCGGGGGAGAGCCCGCCGCCGAGGAAGTGTTCCGCCGGATTGGCGAGTATCTGGCGGCTACCTATTTGGAAACGGAACACATACTTGCCCCGCGCGCCGGGACGCGCGTGCTGTTTGGCCGCTTTGTCAAAAAGCAGCGCTGTTTTGAGCTGATGCAGCAGGGTGCCATAGCCGTTTCGCCGGTGCGCTTCGTTGCGGCGGACGACGGTCTTGCCTGCACGCCGCTCATGCTGGACCTCAAAGCGGACGCCAACTATACCGTAGCGCAGTTCGGCCAGGCCGTGGGCGCCGCGTATTACGCCGCCTCCGTGCTTTAAAGAACCGTTATTTTGAACAGGGGGAATAAACGATGAAGGAACAGAATTATTTGGACAACCTGGTGGGCGTGTTCGGGCACCCGGTGGCGGAAAACCCCGGTGTGGTCATACAGGAGGCGGCGTTCAAGGATATGGGGCTTGACCTTTGGCGTTTCCTTACCATCGATGTGGAGCAGGATAAGCTGGAGGATGCTTTGAAGGGCCTCAAGGCGTTCAAGATGCGCGGCGTCAACTGCACCATCCCGCACAAGATCAATGTCATCAAGTATCTGGATGAACTTTCTAAAAGCGCGTGGCTGATCGGCGCGGTCAACACCATCGTCAACAACGGCGGGAAACTGTTCGGCGAAAATACAGACGGCATGGGGTTCATGGAATCCCTCAGGGAAAACGGCGTCGAACCCAAGGGCAAGAAGGTGGTCATATTGGGCGCGGGCGGCGCTGCGCGGGCCATCAGCGTGGAATTGAGCCTTGCGGGCGCAGGCAGCATCACGATCGTCAACCGCCCGGAGGATGAAAAGCTGGGCCTTAGCCTGATGGAGTTGCTCGCGCGCATCTGCGGCCAATCCGCATTTGTAAACTGGGACCATACCTACAGCGTGCCCGCAGATACCGATATCCTCGTCAATGCGACGCCGATCGGGCTCTACCCGGATGTGGACGCTGTTCCCAATATCGATTTTGAAAGTATACTCCCCACCATGTTTGTACAGGACGTTATTCCCAACCCCGCGGTAACGCCTTTTCTGCGCGCGGCGAAAAAACGCGGCGCACGGACCAACACGGGCATGGGAATGCTGATCAACCAGGCGGCGATCAACATTGAGATGTGGACAGGCAAAGCACCCAACAAAGAAGTGATGTATCGGGCGCTTGAAAAAGCCCTTGATTAAGGTTTTTCAATTTTGCAGGGGAAACCTGCAAATATAAAAGGAGGATAAAGAAATGAAGAAAGTCTTAGCACTGGTTCTGTTCTTCGTCATGGCCCTGAGCGTGGCCGGCTGCGCCGCCACGGCGCCCGCACCCGCGGCCGAAGCACCCGCAGCAGAAGCACCCGCGGCCGAAGCGCCCGCGGCCCCCGAAGCGCCCGCAGAAGGCGTGCAAAAAGCGGCGTTTATCACGCAGGCGCTCTCCAACGAATCCCAGGCCTATGCGTGGAAACAATTTCAGCAGTACTGCGCCGAGTACGGCTTTGAAATGACCGTATTCGAAGGCCAGAACGACGTGCAGAACGAGGCCAAGGCGGTAAGCACCTGCATCGCGCAGGGCTACAAGGCCATTTTCATCAACCCAAGCGACATCAACGCCATCGTTCCCAGCCTGATGGAGGCCAAAGAGGCCGGTCTGATCGTGGGCATGTTCTCTTCCGACATCGCCGAGGAGTATTGGGACTACCGCGATTTCTTCTGCGGCGTTGACGACACCATGGCAGGCGAGACTGCGGGCCAGGCGTTCAAGGATGCGTTCCCCGATGGCGCAACCATCGTGGAAGTTGGCGGTCAGGCTGGCCATGACGCGCAGATCAAGCGCCATGACGGCTTCGCGAAGGCTATCGAAGGCTCCAACATCACCATGCTAGACTCCCAGAACTGCTCCGGTTGGGTCACCGCGGACGCTATGGCGATCACCGAGGACTTTATCGTGAAGTATGGCGACCAGATCCAGGGCGTGTTCTGCCATTGGGATAACGGCGCCACCGGCGTTATCGAGGCGCTCAAGAACGCCAACATGACCGATGTGTTCGTCGTAGGCGTTGACGGCTGCCGCGCCGGGTTCGACCAGGTGAAGGCAGGCACCCAGGCGGTGTCCATCGGCCAGAGCTTCACGAACATGGCTATCCAGTCCCTCAAGAACGCGCGCGCTGCGCTCGACGGCCAGTCCTTCGAAAAGATCAACTTTATCCCCCTCGACGTCGTGACTCCCGAGTCGGTCGATACCCTCCCGTATCCCGAATGGTAAGGTGAGTTAGGTAAAAATCCGGGCTCGCTCCGGCTATGGCCGGGGCGGGCCCAAAGCTGTTATTCAGCCAGTAATGAGGAAAGAGGAATTCGCGTGGAAAAAATGGATAGCGATATCATTTTGTCCGTCAAAGACGTGTGTAAGACATTTCCCGGCGTCAGGGCCTTGGACAAAGTATCCATTGAAATTCGCCGTGGAAGCGTACACGGTATCGTAGGTGAAAATGGCGCCGGGAAATCGACGCTGATGAAGATTCTTTCGGGCGTACATGCGAAAGATTCCGGTACCATCGTATTTGACGGCAAACAGATCGAACATACGACGCCTATCGATTCGCTCAGCAAGGGCTTAAGCATCATCTATCAGGAATTTAACCTGGTCAACACCATGAGCGTCGGCGAGAACATATTTCTCGGCCGGTTCTCGGAAATGAAGGGCATGCGCGGCACGCATTCTAAGGCAAGAGAACTCTTGGACAGCATAGGCAGCACGCTTGATACGCACACCCTGGTGGGGGACCTCAGCGCCGCGGAAAAGCAGATGGTGGAAATCACCAAGGCGCTCTCGTATCATTCCAAGCTCATCATCATGGACGAACCCAGCAGCAGCCTGACTCATGACGAGCTCAGGCGCCTGTTTCAGATTATTGCCGATCTGCGCAAGCAGGGCGTTTCCATCATCTATATCAGCCACAAGCTGGATGAAATATTCGAGCTGTGCGATATCGTCACCATCATGCGCGACGGCCAGGTAATCGATACAAAACCCGTGCGGGAACTCGCCCGCGGCGAAATGGTCGCAAAGATGGTCGGCCGCGCGATTGAGAATGAATTTCCCGAACGGCCCCATTGCGTAAGGGAGACGCTCCTGGAGGTGCGCTCGCTGAATACGCATAAGCTCCACGATATTTC
>JAEYHP010000096.1 GCA_023409435.1 Bacillota bacterium
CAGGAATTGGGCGTTTATGACCAGGTTTCAAATAACGGCTGGGGCGCCGTATCTTCCCGCGATTGCGGCAGGATGGTGCAAAAAGCCATTGAAATCGCTGAACGGTCTATGGCTGGAAGGTAGTTTCGACGGAACAGATCCGGACAATACAATTCTCCTGAGTAAACAGTGAGGGAGCCTGGATGCAGGCTCCCTCTAGTGTTTATCGGCATTAGAATTCCTATGCTATAAACTGCTGTTATCAACCAAACCATATTTATTCATAATATCAACAAATAGGAGACTATCGTCATACAAAGCATTACCCAGCTGAAAACAAAATTCAAAGATGAATGGGAATCCATTATGGCTGACTGCGACGAATTGCTTTACCTGGGCGGCAACGAACCAAGCACTTTCAAATTCTTATCTGAAATGTTTGATAAGGAAACGCTGGATACAAACTCGTATGGCCGGACGCGGGGGCGAAATGGAAGCTACAGCACAAATTATCAGAATGCCGGGCGTGATCTCATGACGCCGGGTGAAGTGCGCTTACTGGACAACGACATCGCATTTCTTCTGATTCGTGGCGAACGCCCGGTGATGGATATCAAGTATGATCTCAAAAGGCATCCGAACATCAAATTCTCTTCTCTTCTTGGTGAGGGCAAAGAATTCCACTATCAAACGGATCTCCCAACACCGCGCTATACGCGGCCTGACGAATGCAGGGTGATGTCAGGCGATGAGGCCGTTTCCCTTATGAGAACAGCATAATCGACATTCCCCTTTATCCAACGCTCCCTTTCACAGGGTGCGTTTTTTTATATCTCATCAATAATTCAAAAGGAGAGTTCCACATGAGAAAAACGAAAAGACTGATTATCCTGGTACTTGCTTTGTTGATTCTTTCAATCAGCTCTGTGATATTGGCGGTAGAGGCCGCGGAGGGTGATATCCTTGATTCCATTGATTTGTTTATTAAGTACCTATTTGCCTTTGTGACTGGTATTGGGATCATATTTTGTATCATTGCAGGAATACAAATTGCGCTTTCCTACATGCAGCACGATCCGTCCCAGCGTATGACCGCGGTAATGGTGCTTGGCGGTGGGCTGTTTGCAATATTCCTCAAGTCGCTTCTTAAGGCCATTAGTGTTCCTGTTGTAAATAATAACCATATAAGCCTTTTCATGTTGACACAGATAATGCCAAAGAATATAATCAACCCAAATATGAACTGTTTTCCCTTGCTATCGGAAGATTTGCTTGGGGTGCTCGGGATACGTTATCTTCTTGGTAAACCAGATGGGATATGATTGAATTGAAATCACAAGTTTATGGGGGAATTATACATGAAAAAAGCGGCGATCCTACTTCTTGTGACATTGTGCTTTTTGCTCGTAGCGTGCAACAGCCCTAATGTAACTGACAAACCTCAAAATGTGTCGCCGTCACCGCAGGAGAGTGCCCCGACAAGCGAGCCCGCGGCGGCGGATTCGGCAAGCGAAGTATCGGCACGTGTGGTTGTAAACGGAACCGTCCACCAACTCTCCGGGTACGAGTATGATGGCGGTTATTTCTTCCGGCAGGCCGATCTTCCGGGAGAACTGAGCGATGCGGATTTGACAGATGCTCAAACTTTTGAAAAAAAGGGCACGGCCTATTTTTCGCTCCGCGATATCTGCGCAGGCGCCAATTACAGTTTTACGCATGACGATGTGCTCTCTGCGGAGTATATTTGGACATATGCCGATGCTGTGCAGGTCGTTATGCAGAGCGAGGAAGTCGACCGCGCTGTGTCGATAGGCATCGGCGAGGTGAAACCGGAAGATGCCGTGGTAACCTATGCGGAGTTTTTTTCGATGCTGGATCGCGTAGTCGAGCTGGCCGCACCGGATAAACTTGCAGGATGGCAGGTACAGTTCCCGCAAGCGCGCGCTGCGGCTGATGCGATGACGCGCTATGAAGGGATGAAGGCTGTCCTTAAATGTGCGGTTGCCTTAGGTGGCGATTTTGCTTCCTTCAATGTTGACTGGCTGCCGCTGAACAATAAGATCGGCGAAAAAGTCTGGGATGAAATAGGCAAGATACCGAACCCCGACCGATACATTCCAAACGACTATCCATATCAAGGCGGCGGGTTCCCGCGCGAGGACTTTTCCGAGTGGGATGACGCCGGTGTTGCGTATCGATATTCGTTTGGACGGATTTCGCTTGTGAGCAATCAATCGATATTCGATTATGATGAGGCGGAAAATTCGATGCGACCCGACCTTTCATTTACATATGAGGACGCAATGCTGGCGGCGATTCGCCTGTTTGAGTCCACTTCAGCACAGAGCGATTTCATCGCGCTGGCGGATCCGAAAGCGACCACATATGATCCCGCGATTATCACGGATGAGCTGCTGCAGCGTGCGAATGCCCGCCCGCAGGTTTCACAGGATAACTTGCCGGTATTAAAGGGGCTTGTTTTTGGCGGGGATTATGAATCTACCGGTATGCCGGTCACTGAGGGGGAGCTTCGTAACGCGGCAAACTGGGGGTTCAACAGCGCCCGCGTCATGCTGACGTTCCAAACGTTGTTTGATATGGATGTTACGACGGTTCAGGAAACAAAACTCAAGCAACTGGACAAACTGGTTGCCGCCGCAATGAAATATAATTTGCACTTGAATCTCGTCACCTTCAGTATGCCGGGCCGCTGGGCGAATTTCGATGCATTCACCTTTACCAGTGTCGGGGAATTTGACCTGTTTACAAATAAAGAGAAACAGAAGCAGGCAGCAGATATTTGGGCCATGCTGGCTGAGCGTTACAAGGATATCCCCAGTTCCGCGCTGTCGTTCAGCCCACTCTGGGAAACGTTTAACAGCAGCCTAAGCACTGGCCTGCCGGCCGATTCTTATACGGAAGCTGACGTTGCGAAAGTTTTTGACCTGCTGGTGTCCGCCATTCGGCAGCAAGACGCCGACCGGTTCGTTATCTATGAAGCGACGCCAAGCAACAACGAGGAAGATATCGTGCGGGATTCCGCGCTTATCCAAAGCACGATAGAAAGCAACTATTCAAACGTTATGATGATGACCAACTTTTGCGAGGGCCCTTTTGTTTATGCAAACATGACCGCGCAGGAAGGCGAACACATCGACAACAACAATCACTCCATGTTTCTCTCGGACTATCCGGCAACGATCTACGCAGCGCAACAAGAAATACGTAAGGATCAGCCGATGGAAATGACAGGTGAGCTTGTTACCGGGACGAAGCTGGAAATATACCTTTCCAAGGTCTGGGGTACGGGAACTCTTGAGGTTCTGGCGGATGGGCAAACGCTATACAGCGAGAAACTGTCTCAAAAAACTTATGATGTTGGTTATCCCGTTTCGGGGTATTATCCCTATGCTAAGAGCGATAAACTAATTGCCGTTACGCTGGAAGCCGATGTGAAGCAGTTGAAGATCCATTACAGCGGCGATTCAGTTGAATGGAGCGGGATCGACGTTACGCTCCCCGCGTCGTATGCTGTCGAGCGGTGGTGGTATCAAACGGAATATGACGCCACGTTGGAAGGGGTTGAAGTGAAGCCGCCTTATTTGACGAAAACGTCCGTGGTTATGCTTTGCCCCAATAGCTACGATACGGGGCGGCAGATCGTGATCCATCCCGATGTTACATATTCCTCCGAAACCATTTGGGCGCAGTCGAACAAGGAAACGGTTGAGGCTTGGGCAAAGTCGATTTCAGAATTTGCGCCACATTCCGTTGTGCGCATAGAAACAGCGAATTTCAACGCGTGTTCACTTGATGCCGCGATTGCGTATTATAACGATATTTTCGAAGCGCTGGATCGGTATGGCTTGGGGTGGTATAGCAACGATTATATCAATTTCAGCGATGGCGGCAGAAGATACGTCGGCTTTACACCGGTAAACTATCTGAACGGCTCCTACTGCATCGAGCTGCTGCAACAGCTGCAACAATGGCAGTAGTTTCCGGATAATGTTTGATTAACTTAACCATCGGACCCGACTGGCCCGGTGGTTTTTTGACGTTTCGTCAAGGAACTGGTTAGGAAAGAGAGATTAACTCTTTTCAAATGTTCATGATGGAGAGTATATGGGTGCAGAAGTTACAAACTCGTATGGCCGGACGCGGGGGCGAAATGGAAGCTACAGCACAAACTATTAGAATGCCGGGCGTGATCTCATGACGGCGGGTGAAATTCGCTTGTTGGACAACGACAACGCATTTCTGCTGATACGTGGAGAACGCCCCATCATCGACGTTAAGTATGATCTTTAAAAAGCATCCCAACATCAAATTCTCTTCTCTTCTTGGTGAGGGCAAAGAATTCCACTATCCAAACGGATCTCCCAACACCGCGCTATACGCGGCCTGACGAATGCAGGGTGATGTCAGACGATGAGGCCGTTTCCCTTATGAGAACAGCATAATCGAGATTCCCCTTTATCCAACGCTCCCTTTCACAGGGTGCGTTTTTTTATATCTCATCAATAATTCAAAAGGAGAATTCCATATGAGAAAAACGAAAAAACTGATTATCCTGGTACTTGCTTTGTTGATTCTTTCAATCAGCTCTGTGACATTGGCGGTAGAGGCCGCGGAGGGTGATGTCCTTGATTCCATTGATTTGTTTATTAAGTACCTATTTGCCTTTGTGACTGGTATTGGGATCATATTTTGCATCATTGCAGGAATACAAATTGCGCTTTCCTACATGCAGCACGATCCGTCCCAACGTATGACAGCGGTAATGGTGCTTGGGGGTGGATTGTTTGCGGTTTTCCTCAAATCCCTCCTTCGCGCCATTGGTGTCCCCATTGCGTAAACAAAATATAGAGCGCGCCCCCTCCGGGGCGCGCTCTGCTGTAAAGGAGTAAGCATATGGACTGGAGCGGTATCATTACAAACCTGAACAATGGCCTCCAGGAGTTCAATAGCAGATATCAAGAAATCTTGAACATTATTACCAATCCAATTGAAAGTTATATGGGCGGTACCATCTACAAGGTTGTTGAAGATATCAATGGAGGGCTAAAGGCCATAGGGTATTCTTTGGTGGTGGTCTTTGGGCTAATCAGCTACATGAAATCTTCTATCTCTTTTCAGGACATGAAACGTCCGGAGCAGTTTTTGCGGGTGGTACTGAATTTCATTTTGGGAAAAGGCGCCATAGATTTCGGGTTGCCGCTAATGCTCTTGATTTTTAATATGGGATTAAAAATCATTACGGCTATCGCCTCGAAAATGGGCGAGGCTACGTCATTTGTGGTTCCGGCAGAGATCGTAAGCGCGGTCGGGAACATGACCGGCCTGTTTGATGGGCTGTTCCCCTATCTTGTGAGCTTCATTTGCAACATCATTATCATGGGGATCAGCATGATCATTCTTTTGACGGTATATGGCCGGTTTTTTAAGGTCTACATGTACCTTGCGATTGCACCGATTCCTCTTGCAACATTTTCAGGGGAAGGCACTTCGCAAATAGGTAAGACATTTCTGAAAGGCTTTATAGGCGTCTGCCTGGAGGGGGCATTGATTGTTCTCGCCTGTATCATCTATCAGAATTATGCCACTTCACCTCCGGCTCTTGACGGAGATGCCACCAGTATGATCTTCAAATACATGGGCCAGAACATTTTTAATATGCTCGTTTTACTGGGCGTCATCAAAATGACTGATCGTGTCGTGAAAGAAATGGGGTTCTAATATGAGATATTCAAGGCCATTGATCAAAGAAGTACGTAATTACACAGAGGCAATTTACTTTGGATTGAATGCGCGCCAACTCTTCGGAGCCGCTGTCGCTGCTGGTTCGGCGGTGGCCGTTTATTTTGTTCTGAAAGACAAAATGGATGAAATGCTTTTAAGCTGGATTTGTGTTCTTGCGGCAGCTCCTGGGGCATTGTTCGGATTCTTCAAGTTCCAGGGGCTGTTTGCGGAACGGTTTCTGCTGATATTGTTGCGCTACATAGTCAGCCCCAAACGGCTGATTTATGAGAGCCGAAACATTTATGCTGAACAAATGGAAAAGATAAAGGGGGAAATGAAGCATGAAAACAATGCAAAGCGCAAACGCGTATGAATATCAAACTTACAAAATTCCTCGCACAGTACAACAGGTCATTCCGATGGATGTTTTGTATTCGGATGGCATGATGCAACGCGCAGGTCAGAGAAAAGAGCATACGTATAGCAAGAGTTGGCGTTTCCAGGATATCAATTTTGCCGTTGCTACGGACGATATTCGAGAAGGGACCATTAAACAGTTTTCCGATTTTCTGAGAACATTAGAAAATGGCCGTACAGCAACCAGTAAAATTACCATTCATAACCATCGCGTAGACAAGCTGCGTTTTGAAGATGATGCTCTTATATCTTTGTGCCAGGATAACTTAGATGCGTATCGTCAGGAAATCAATAATGTTCTTTTAAACAAGCAATCCCAAACGGGCAATATTGCACAAGATAAGTATATTACTGTTACCACTCCCCGGCGCGATCCAGACGAAGCGCGGACATTCTTTCGCCGAATTGAAAACGAAATCAAACGGCAATTTCAAAAAATGGAATCCGAAGTTATTGAAGTTGATGCACACGAACGCCTTCGCATATTCCACGACTTCTTTCGTCCCGGTGAGGAATTGTTTTTTAATTTCGATTTGGAAGCGTCGGCTCGGCGTGGGCATGATTGGAAGGATTATATTTGTCCTGATGGATTTGAAAAAAAGAATGACCATATTCTTATGGGGAACAAATATGTTCGCACATTGTTCCTGCACGAATATGGAAGCAGCATCAATGAAAACTTGATTACCGATCTCACAGGGCTGAACCGCGATTTAGTGTTAAGTATTGACTTCATTCCCGTTCAAGACGATGAAGCTCGTCAGCTGGTACAAAATACGCTTTTAGGGCAAACCACAAATGCTGCAAGGTTTAATAAGAAGCAAGTGGATAGTAATACGTTCATGAATATCCCGTTTGAGACGCAGCAGCAGATCCGGCAATCGGAACTATTATTGGAGGATCTCACCGAGCGCGGCCAGCGCTTGTTTTGTGTCCTAATAACGATTGCGCATATCGCGGATAGTAAGGAAGAATTAGATTCCGACACAGAATCGCTCATATCGATTGGCCGTCGGCATGAATGCCGGCTTGGTATTTCCTATTTCAACCAAATAAATGCGCTAAGAACAGCGCTTCCCTTCGGTGCTAGGCTTATTAAGGGAGAACGGTCAATGACAACAGAACCTGCTGCCGCATTGATTCCATTTTATATGAGGACACTTAACGATGCAAACGGCCATTACTACGGTGAAAATGCAATCAGCAAGCAACTGTTGTTTTTAAATCGGAAGAGGTTGGCGAATGGAAACGGCTTTATTCTTGGCTATCCCGGTTCTGGAAAAAGTTTTATTGCAAAATTGGAAATGGTTCAAGCGATATTGAGCACTAACGATGATGTGATAATTATCGACCCGGAGCGGGAATATCAACATTTAATCAAAGCATTGGGTGGAGAGGTGATTCGGATTTCTCCTGGTTCTGAAAATCATATCAATGCTATGGATTTCGACGCAGGGTACGGCGAAGTATCCTCAATAATGGAGAAATCGGACTTTATTGTTACTTTGTGCGAGAAGATGACAAAAGGATTCCAGCGAAAAGAGGCTTCCATTATTGACCGTTGCGCCAGATATCTTTATGAAGACTACGAAGAACGAAAGTACGCCGGTGCTGCTCCGACGCTACGCGATCTTCTGGCACTGTTGCGAAAGCAGCCCGAAAAAGAGGCAAAAGACATTGCGGTTGAATTAGAGCGGTATACAGAGGGCAGCCTAAACGTCTTTGCATATCAAACAAATGTAAATCTTAATAATCGAATACTATGCTTCGATACAAAGGACTTAGGCGATAACCTTAAGATCGCGCGCGGAGCAAAGCGTGCTGCCAAACCGTTGGCCAAAGGTGTATATCAGACCGGGGCAACAGCGCATGCCTTTGCTGGCGCAAGTGACGCCGGTTTTCAGTCCGGTGCGGCCGCAACGGAAGCGGCCATGCGCGCCGGGGCAAGCCTCGCTTCAAACCCCATGCGCAAGCTAGCGGCGCGTGGCGTGAAAGCGGCGTTCACGCCTGCCAGGAAGTTGGCTGCGCGCGGTGTACGCGCTGTCAGCCGAGCGTTAATTAAGCTGATGGGCAAAGCGTTGTTGGCGCTTGGCAGGGCGCTCTTATCGTTGGTGATGTCATTGGGCGCGCCAATGATATTGATTGTCTTCTTTGCTGTGATCCTGATACTGATTGCCTCTCCGTTTGGCATCTTCATGGGCGGCACGACACCCGGCATGCCGACCTATACAGATGCTGCCGCTGAAATCGATGCGGGCCTACAGGCGCGGATCAATAAGATTTCAGCTGCCACGCCACATGACGCCCTGGTTGTTGAATTCATCGGCGGCACAGGCGCACGTATCAACAACTGGCCTGACATCTTGGCTGTATATGCCACGAAAACGACCACAGACCGCGACAAAGCGGTTGACGTTGTGGAGATCGATGATGAGAAAATAGAGCTTCTACGCGCCGTATGGGAAGATATGATGGAGATTAAGCACCATACTGTCACCACGCGGGATAAGGATGAGGAAACCGGCGAGGTTGAAACGTATACTACGCTCTACATTTCCGTAATAGCCAAAAACCGCGCCGATATGTACGCGGCCTACACCTTCAATGAGGAACAAAAGAGCCTCACGGAAGAGTTGGCCAAGAATGAAGAATTCATTGCGCTGGCACAAACAATCAGCGTATCTGCTTACGGCGGTACCGGCATGCAGATTGGCGGCCAGGATCTGCCGGAATCTGCGTATGCCAGTGAGCTTGTACGCCTCGCTGCGACACGCCTTGGCGATCCTTACTCGCAAAAGCTGCGCGGCCAGGATGATTATGTGGATTGCAGCAGTCTCATACAGTGGGCCTATTACGAACTGGGCGTCAAGGTGCCGGGTACGGCTGCGGCACAGGCAAAGTTTTGCGCAGACAACGGGTACGCCGTATCAAAATCCGATCTCCAGCCGGGGGATTTGGTGTTTTGGTCGCTCAAACGGGATGGCGAATGGATACAGCCTGACCGGTATATGAACGTTTCGCATGTCGGCATTTACGCCGGTGACGGAAAGGTGATCGAGGCCAGCTCCAGCGCCGGTGAGGTTGTCATACGCAGCCTGTGGGGGACACAGACCATGTTCGCGCGCGTTCTCTAAGGATAAAAATAAGAATGGTTTAGGGGAAAATCATATGCACAATAGAAGCTATTACTATGGCGTTCAAAGTGAACAGTTTGCCTTTTTCCGCATTCCAAAGCTCTTCTTTTCAGGTGCCGAATATAAACGGTTATCGGCAGAAGCAAAAATCCTTTACGGCCTCATGCTTGACCGGATGGCCCTCTCGCAAAAGAACGGATGGCTGGACAAGTATGACCGCGTTTATATCATTTTTACGCTGGAGGAGATTCAGGAACAGATCCCTTTTGATGCATCTGAGGGCATTCTCCATCATGCAGAGGGCGTTGACTTTATGCCTGCAAACATTGACCTTGCCGGTACTGAGCTGACGTTAGTCGCAACGATGGGCAGAGAGAACATGCTTTCACAATACATTGATGTGGTCAAGGCTAACTATGATTACATCCTCATTGATTGCCCTCCCTCTCTTGGGATGTTGACCATAAACGCGCTCAAAGCGGCAAACAGCGTTATCATTCCGGTACAGGCCGAAATTCTTCCTGCGAAGGGCATGACATTACTCATGCAAACGATCACCAAGGTGCGCAAGCAACTTAACCCGGCGCTTGAAATTGGCGGTATCTTGCTCAATCTCGTCATGGCACAAACCAACCTCGCAAAAGACATTGCTTACATGATAGAACGGGATTTCGGAGGGAAGATAAACATTTTTAAATCTTCCATCCCCCGTGCGGTTGCCGCTGCGGAGGTTCCTGCAACAGGTAAAAGCATGTTTGCGTATGACCCAAATAGTAAAGTTACAGGAGCATACAGGAAGCTTGCCGAGGAGGTGCTTGAGCTTGGGTAAGAGCGGCATTCGAAACCTTTCCCTCAGTACCACAGATGACCTATTTAAGCCGACAGTCCAACAAGGCGATACCACTGTTGCCGACAACACGTTTGATATTCCCCTTGACCGAATTGACCCGTTTCCCAATCATCCTTTTAGGGTGATCCACGATGAGGAATTGGACAAGCTGGCCGAAAGCATTAAGGAGTATGGGGTGTTCAATAAAATAATCGTTCGTCCCAAGGGCAACCGTTACGAGCTGATTGCCGGTCACAGGCGCGTTGCAGCAAGCAAGCTTGCCGGGAATGACACCATTCCGGCTATCGTTGAGGATATGGACGATGAGCGCGCTACGATGATTATGGTGGACAGCAACCTCCGTCAGCGGCAGGAACTGCTGCCTAGTGAAAAGGCGTTTGCATATAAAATGAAACTAGATGCTATGAAGCGGCAAGGTGCGCGGACGGATTTAACCTCCGCCCAACTTGGGCGGAGGTCTGACGGAAAAGAATCTAGGGAGTTACTGGCTGAGGAAACAGGGGAAAGCCGCAATCAAATATCGCGTTTTATTCGACTTACCTACCTCATTAAACCGCTTCTTGAGCTTGTTGATGCCAAGAAACTGCCCTTTAACCCTGCCGTGGAGCTGTCTTATCTAACAGAAAGAGATCAAGCATTGGTATTTGATATCATGCAGCGTGACAAAATGGCGCCGTCACTGGAACAGGTGAAGCAGTTACGCGAAGCAAGCGAAAAGAGCGAACTGAACCAAACGGTTCTTAGCATGGTGTTTATGGACGATAAACCGTCAAAAGGAACGATCTCTCTAAAGGCCGTTTCTGTTAAACGGTTCTATCCGAACGCAACTCCGAAGGAAATCGAGACAAGCTTGATTGGCCTTGCTGGGACCTATACTCGTTTAAAAGAGTTTTTTCCTTCAAACACTCCGCAGGATGAAATATCAGATACCGTCATTAAGCTAATGATAGAGCGATACGGTAAGCAATTCTAAAAAAAGGAGTATAGCAATATGGGGAAAATTACATTTCGCAATGCTGCTCATCGGGATTTCTATATGCGGATGCTTCATGCAGCCAAGAGGGATGATACCTATCATCGCGCTTTCTTCTATACAATGGGCATCTTGCCGGAAACTCGAAACAACATTCAAAGCGTTTTTGATTTTAAAGAGGGGGGTATTAACCCCGATGGCTTAAACGCCGGATGGCAAACAGGCGGAACAAGACGTGTCACCAGGTTGGCATTCAATTTGTGGAATGGTTGGACAGAAGACGGTATGGAGCGTCTTTCTTCTCCATACGAAATCTTTGATTGTGAAGCCACTCCATATCTCCTTGAAGCGATAAAACTGAAGTATCCCGAATACTGTCGGGAGTTTGTCAGGGATGCAGATATGGAGATGGAAAGATGAATGCTTTTTCTTGGAATTTGCAAAGAGCTATTGAAAAGTATGGTTTCCACCCCGTTAAGCTGTGCGTAAAATCAAAGTATCAAAAGCATCATTTCTACTGGTGCAACTACTGGAGCAAGTGGTACCAAGTGCTGGATGTCGAGTATGAGTGGGTACACCTCAAATATGTTACTGTCAAATGGCACGATGGTCACATTGCTACACACTGCACCTCATTGGATCATAGGGATTGGGAATTGATCTGGCCGGACGGTATCGTGAAGTGGGACAGCGATTTCCCTCCGAAGCCACTCCAACTGGAGGTGCTTCCAACATCGGATGATGTTCTTCTGGATTATGAATTAAATGAGTAAAGCGCCAAGCCGCATGCTTGGCGCTTTGTATATGAAGGAGCCATGCATGGAAATGAATATAACCCCTGCTGTTATTATGGCCTGCGGCAGCACAAGACTTGAAAAGAGATTGAAAGATTCCGGCGTCCGCTTCGTGCGGTCGAATATCTCTGGTTTTGACGATCTGTTGGAAACAGTGGCCGATGTATCACTCGGCGCTACACACGCCATTATTCATCAGCGCAATTTGCTCGGCAGAGCGCCAAGGAAGGCCCTGATGCAGCTCCAAGCCGTTAACCCTGATTTGCGAATAATACTCGTTACGTCGAAAGTGACGGATGAGCAAACAATAAAAAAGATACTTGCCCTTGGCATTGAAACCGTTGAGGATAACTCCACGTCCCTTCCTCAAATACTTCTGTCAAAGCTTAATATTGAGGAAGTCCTTCCCGAACCTTCGGTTCTCGCAGCGCCGGCGCCGGAACCATCGCCTGCCCCTCAGACACCGGCAGAACCGGCAGTATCAAAAGAGAACATTCCAAATACAAAATCGGCAGAAAAGAAAGTTTCACGGAAGCGTCCATTTCAGCTTCCCAACATAATAGACGCAATTGCCAGCTTTAAGCCCACTCGCTCCGTTACGCCAAAGGCAAAGCGTGAGGCGAAGCATAAAGTAAAAGCGCATACCCCTGATCTTCTTCCGGGTGCATTGCCCGATATTGTGCCGAAACGTGCCATTGTAATTGCGGTATTCTGCACCACGCATGGAGCTGGTGGCACATGGTTGTCAGCGCAGATTGCTTACTACTTATCCCACAAAGGGAAAGTTGCAGTTTCAGGAGGCAAGGACATCTGCTTTATCAGCAAGAAGAAATACAAAGAGGGTGATCCGCATTTCAGCTATAGAGGGGTGGACTTCTTTGCGTTTACGCCTTTGCAGGATATCCTCTCCTACGGCTACCAATATATCGTTCTGGATGCCGGTGTTCCATTATCCTTTTCTCGGGAACGGCATGAACATATTGATATCACTCCAACTGCGATGGCAGATGTGATGCGCGCCGATCTTCGGATATGCATATGTGAGTTTTCGCCTTGGAGTGATTTTGTGTTGCAGTTCTACATGGTCGCAGAAAAATGGACTGACCTTATGCAGGGTAGCATTCTTACACTCTCCAGTCGCTGCTCGGAAGCTGTACCGATGCTTCTATACGCGAAATTCGGACGGGTGTTCTTGCCTCTGCCCCAATGCACCCCGTTTGAAATGGACGACGAACTAATAAAATTTATGAACTCGGTTTTATCGAGCTTAAATTGAGGGATGAATGATGGACGCACGAATGACGGTCTGTAAAAACGAAGCCTATTACTTCGTTGACCCGAAGCTTCCCGAAAAGGCCAAAGAGTTATCCTATGAGCGCCAGCACAAGAACGCCTATATGTACTGGTACAATAAGGTGAAGAAGCTGGAAAAGGAAGCGCCCGGCACGGAGAAGCTGAAAACCGTGCAAGCCGCCTTTGCGCAGTTCCGGCAGGAGAACGCCAAGCGAAAAACGGCGGTGAAGGAAGGGCGACTGGCCGAAAAAGAATACATCGACTGGCTGTACCGGCAGCAGGGCGGGATTGACAGGCTGATGCTATGACCGCCCCGCCAGAAGGGATAGCTGTGTTATCCAATATATAGATCATTTGGGAGGTTGAATTTAAGCATCCCGCAGAAATACCTTCCAAGGCTTAAACGATAGCCTTATTTTTGATATAATAAACTGGAAAGCGCTATCATCCCCGTACACGAAAAGGTGATGCTTATGATAAAGACAAAAGATATTCTATATATTGTACTATTCCTCGTTTTGGTTCTGTTTTTATGGATGGGGCTTTCTCAGCTGCCCGGCCCCGACGAGGTACAATTGCCGGATACTGTGCAGGGCGGCTATGACCTTACCCGGAACGATTTCAAAGATACCCTGTACATCACCGCCCCGGTGTGGGACAGTTGGCCGGAGAAGCTGTATGCGCCGGAGGATTTAGCGGACGCAGAAGCGCCTGTGCCGCATGAAAGCATGGATTATACACGGACCCAATACGCCACCCACCGCCTGTATCTTCAGCTTGTACCCGGTGTGACCTACGGGCTATCGTATTACACTTCGGACTATTCCATGCGGCTGTATATCGACGGTGTGGAGGCGGCAAGCGCGGGAACGCCCGGCACTTCGCGAGAGGAAACCGAGCCGCTGGTCCATAAGCTTGTCACCTATTTTACCCCGCAAAGTAACACGGTTGAGCTTGTGGTGCAGACCGCCAACTTTGTGCACGAGAAAGGCGGGCAGGCCCCTAAGATTACCCTTGGAAACGCGCAGAGCATCGCCTGGTATGAGCGCAATGCCGATCTCAAGACAGGCGTCGTCTTTGGCTGCCTGATGACAGCCTGCCTTTACTACCTTGCGATCTTTTTACTGAACCGAAAGCAGGTTTCTTCGCTGGTGTTCTCCATCCTTTGCCTGCTGCTGGCGCTTGCTTCGGGGGATTACCTTGTCCGTTTGTTCCCCGTATACAGTTGGCAGGTTTCCATACGCATGGAGTATTTGCTCTATGTGGTTGCCGCCGCCGCGCTGACACTGCTGGTGCGCATTGTCTTTCCCCATGCGCTGCACAGGTGGATATTTCGGTTCTACCTCATTTTGTGCGGCGTGTTTGCAGCGCTTGTTTTGCTTACCGATTCTGTGTTTTTCACCGGGCTGCGTACCGGGTTTCAGGCCGTTTCCATTGCCATGATCGTCTATGGTATCACCTGCCTTGCCCTGACGCTGAAGGAAAAGAAGCTTAAGAACATTTTGGCGTTCCTCGGTATCGTATTGTTCTCCGTGTTTATTGTCGCGGATATCCTCCTGCGGTACGATGTTCAGGCAGTTGGCTTTTTTGCGGGCAAGACCTTCAACGCTGCCGGAGGGATGGTTCTGTTTGTGTTTTGCTATGCGATGGTACTGTCCATTGAACAAACCGAGATCAATGCAAGGCTGGGAGACGCCCGTGCGGCATTGGCCGCCGCCGAGACGCGCTACCAAACATTGGCGGACAAACGTACAAACGGGAAAGCAGCACCTGCCAGGCTTTCCGACTTCGGATTGACCAAACGCGAAACAGAGGTAGCGCTGTTGCTGCTGGACGGAAAAAGCAGGGAGGAAATTGCCAAGCTGCTGTGCATCAGTATGGGCACCGTGAACACGCATTGCTCGAATATCTACCGCAAGGCGGAGGTAAGCAATGTGGGCGACTTGGTTCGGCAATTTACGCCGGAGCGGCCGGCAATTTGAAAAGCCCTAATGAAACGCGCTGTTTTGAGCAAAAATCATTGGAGCGAATGATAGGAAAACGGACGAGAGTATGGTAAAAAAGGAGAGGCGAATAATTTGCCTCTCCTTTCTTATGCCAAATGCGAGGTGAAAAATATGGATGGAATGAGAGATACAGGCAGCAGGATGTACAGCGAAGAGACGGTGCTTAAGCTCATGCTGCAAGGCAAGAGCCGGGACGAAATCTGCGAAGCCATGGGTATGCCGCTGGGAACGGTAAACAACTATTGCACCCGGATTTACAAACGGACGGGCTGCAGGAGCCTTGTGGAGCTGCTGGTAAAGCACAATGCCCAATGCGGTACGCCGCAGGATGCGTAGAAGCATACCTTTCGGGAGAAACACCGCAAACGAAACGGAGGAAATAAACCATGAAAACAGCAGGCAAAAAGATACTATCCCTTGCGCTGGCAGCGCTGCTGGCGACAGGGAGCATGACGGCGCAGGCGGCGGGCATACAGCCCGAAGCGCTGGCCATCACGCTCAATATAGGAGGGATAGGCGACGGCACGGTGGTCGGCTTTGCGGGACAGGAATGGTGTGTCATCGGGAATAGCGGCAGCGGCGTGCGCGCGCCGTCAGGCCATATTACGCTGCTGGCGAAAAGCACAGGGAACCCTTACGGCAACGTAGCGTTCCGAACGGGCAACAGTTCGCAGGACGACCCGAGCTGGACGAATTACGACGGTAGGTACTATGAGGGCAGCTTCAATCTGCCGGGCGATTATTCGGACAGCACCTTGCAGCGGAGGATGCAGGAACTGGCAACGAATACGGATACTTTTCCCGCAAAGGAAGCGGCGCTGATTACCCCGCGCACGCTGACTGCCGGAGACGATATGAGTTACCCAATTACAGGCGGTGATGTGAGCGGGCAAAAGCTGTGGCCGCTGTCCTATGAGGAATGGTATTCCAGTTCTTATGGTGGCGCTGTGTTCAACTACGGCAGCGATTGGTGGCTCCGTTCGCCCAGCAATGGTACCATGGCGTTTATTAGCCGTGATAATAGCCCCGCGGCCATCTCTTTGACGGAGAACCAGGCTGTCCGCCCCGCGTTCTATTTGAATCTGGGGTCTGTGCTCTTCACATCTGACGCGAGCGGCGCAGGCGCAAAGCCCACGACAGCGGGCACATCCTTGTCGGCGGCAAGGGCGAAAACCGGCGCTGTAAAATTCACGATGCTGGACAACGACCCGACCAACCTGAAGCTGGCCGCAGGGAATACCGCAATCACCAAAGCAACCGGCGATCAGGTAGATATCCCCTATACCGGAGCAGTAACCGGCACAAATAAATACGTTTCCATGGTGCTGACAGGCAGCGCAGGCGAGGTGCTCTACTACGGCAAGCTGGTGGATTTGGCAGGTGGAACCGGCAGTGAAAACGGCACCGCCAGCTTCACCGTGCCCAGCAACCTTGCGAATGGCAGTTATACCATCAAGCTGTTTAACGAGGAAGTGGGCGGCGACAACTACACCGACTTTGCCAGCGACCCGGTTTTGATCCCCCTGACGGTGCAGGCTGGAACTGACCT
This sequence comes from Bacillota bacterium, assembly GCA_023409435.1. Classification (GTDB taxonomy): domain Bacteria; phylum Bacillota; class Clostridia; order Christensenellales; family CAG-138; genus JAEYLA01. The sequence continues at coordinate 16,738 of JAEYHP010000096.1, forward strand.
GACGGTCAATACCAGCGTGGTTGGCTTTGCGGGACAGGAATGGTGGGTCATTGGGGACGGCGGCAGCGGCGTGCGCGTGCCGGCAGACCACATTATGCTGCTGGTGAAAAGCAGCGGAAACCCCTACGGCACTACAATGTTCCGAACGGGCGGCGATACACAGGAAAACCAGAACTGGACGTATCATGCCAGTAGTAGTAAGTATTATGAGGGTAGCTTCAATCGGCCGATCGACTATGCGGACAGTACTTTGCAGCGGAGGATGGAAGCGCTGGCTGCCGATACCGCTTTTTTCCCTGCAAAGGAAGCGGAGCTGATCACCCCGCGCACGCTGACTGCCGGAGATGATAGGGATTTTCCCATCACAGGCGACAATGTGAGCAACCAAAAGCTGTGGCCGCTGTCCTATGATGAATGGAATGCTATTGATAGCACCACCGTGCGCAGATACGGCACCCACTGGTGGTTCCGTTCGCCCCTCAATGATATCGGTGCGCTTTTGGGCGATTTGAGTGGCGTCCTGGGCTACGGCGACGGTTCCGTGTTGTATTCCTATGCCGTCCGCCCTGCTTTTTATTTGAACCTGTCATCTGTCTTCTTCACATCTGACGCGAGCGGAGCAGGCGCAAAGCCCACGACAGTGGGCACATCCTTGTCGGCGGCAGAGCCGCCAACCGGTTCGGTGAAATTTACGATGCAGGACAGTTTGCAGACGCTCAGCGTGACCGCGTCCGCCGCGCAGTCCACACAAAGCGGCAATACGCTGAATTTCCGCTATAATAACGCTAAGACCGGAACAAACCAGTATGTTTCCTGTGTGCTGAAGCAGAGTGGCGCGGTGAAATATTACGGCAAACTGGCGGATAGCAGCAGCAATGCCAGCGGCGATCTGAGCATTCCCCTTGCGGGCGTAGCGGACGGAGCCTACAAGCTGAAAATATTCAGCGAACAGGCCAACGGCGATAACTACACCGACTTTGCCGGTACGCCTGTTGAAATGGATTTGAATATAACCGGCGGCACAGGAACGGTCAGCAATTTCAGCGGCACGCTGCTTTCGGACGACGCCGGGCTTACAACCGTAGCCGGACAATCCATCACGGCGGTCGGTTCAGGAACCAGTGCCGGAAGCCCTAAGACAGCCGGTATTAGCGTTGCGAACACTGTAACGTCTATCGCTACTTCTGATATTGCGGTCGCCATGGGCGCGGCGTTCAAGCTGTACTCTGACAATGGTTTTTCACAGGATGAAAATCAACCCGTTTCGCTTGCTGAGGGCAGCAATAACCGCTTATACATAAAGGTTACGGCGGAGGACGGAATAACGACGCTGTACTACGATGTGACGGTAACACGGGACAGTACGCCCCCTCCCGTGGGGACAGCTCCCACGATTACCACAAACTCTCTGCCCAACGGCACAGTTGGAACGGCGTACAGCCAAACCCTTTCGGCCAGCGGCGACACGCCCATCACATGGACGCTGGTCAGCGGCAGCTTGCCAGATGGGTTGAGCTTATCTTTGGGCGGCATGATCTCTGGCACGCCTTCCAGCAGCGGCTCTTTCAGCTTCACGGTAAAAGCGGCAAACGGCGTTTCTCCCGACGCAACGAAGGCATTCTCCATCAGCATAACATCGGCTGGCAGCGGCCCCAATCCACCCAGCCCCAATCCGCCCAGTCCTGATCCGTCTGATACCACCGCTCCGACCATTACCGGCATTGCCGCAACACCTTACGGCACCACTGGGGCAATATTGGAGGTCACGGCAACCGACGCATCCCTGCCGCTTACCTACCAATGGCAGGTGAAAGGATCGTGGATCGACATCCCCGGCGCGACAACCGCAAGGTTCGATTATTCGGGGCTTACGCCAAATACCGGCTACACGGTGCGGGTGAAGGTAACGGACGCAAAGGGCAACATGGCCACTTCGCAGGAAATCACCTTTAAGACCGGAGTCGCCGCCATTACCGGCCTGCCGGACAGCTACACGCTCGTTAAGGGCCAAAGCGTAAGCTGGACGCCTTCTTCCTCTGGCGGCACATGGAGCTACGATAAGGACTATCTTTCCATGACGCGGAGCGGTGGCACCTATACCTTCAAGGCTCTGAAAACGGGCAAAACCTCCGTGGCATATACGGCAGGCGGTACGGAGTATGTGATTCAGATCACCGTCAACGACAGCACCATCCCGCAGACGGGCGATACCGGCAACCCGCTTTCGTTTGTCCTGCTGAGCCTTGCGTCGCTGGGCGGCATAGGCGCGCTGATCTATATAAAAAAACGCAGATATGCGTAAAAGAATTGGAAACAGAGTGCGGCGCGGCAACATGCGCCGCACTCTGCAAATCAGGAACCCCGTGCATCTGTTTGCAGGTATTCTCGCGCTGCTTCTTGTGGCGCTGGGCGTTGTCCTCGTCCTTTTGTGGCAAAAGCCCCCTTTCGTGCCGCCCGTTTCTTCTCCTGACGGTGTACCGGAGGTTCAAACGACTACCACACCGCAGGAAACGGCATCCGCTATACAGCCGGAAACGGAGCCGACCCCTTCCGCTCCTGTTGCAGTGCTGGAAGATATACGGGGTTATTCCACGACCGCGCGGCTGCGGATAGAAGCCATTTCCCTTGACCTGATTGTCATTGGTGAAGTGAGCGACGCGGCGCTCAAAGTTTCTCCCTGCCTGTACGCCGGGCCGTCCTCTCCGATCTATCCAGGCAACATCGTGATTACCGGCCACAACAACCGCAACAAAACTCATTTCGGGCGGTTGGACGAATTGAAGGTGGGCAGCACCGTTGTGTTGAGCGATAGATACGGAATCGAGTACCGCTACGAAGTATACGGGTCGGAAACAATCGGGCCGAACGAGGTGGAGGCGCTGGAGGAATACGAGGGCGAATACGGGCTTGCGCTTGTGACCTGCGCTGACAATGGGGAGAACCGTTTGCTGGTGCGGTGCAGGCGTGAGGAATGACCGTTTTATCACGGTATCGACGAGCGGGGGGACCTATGCCCGCCCTCCTTTGGAATCCCCCCGACAACAAAACATGCGGCATATTCTCTCTGGGGAACATGCCGCATGTTTTGTTATCAGTATCCCGTTTCTCGGCCTGCGTGTAGTTCCTTGTAAACTGACCTATAAAGCATTGACACAAGGTTGGGGGATGATCTATCCCCTCAAGAGAAAATCCCTTGTTGCCATGTGGGACAAACGATTTGATGGGCTATGGCCTCGCTTATCCAGAAAAATAGAGACCTTGAGCAAAAAACAAAAGACTATAATTATGAAAGGTAAACGATCATGAGAATCCTTAAAAGCAAACCCTTTATTGCCATCGTGTGCCTGCTGCTTACAGCAGGCTATTCTTTTGTCCTTCTACCCAGGATGAATGAAAAAACAAGAGAAATCGTCCGGGTAGTCCATGTTGTAAAATCTGTTCCCGCTAAAACGGAGATAACAGCCGATCTGCTCAAAACTGTTGAGATCGGTTTGTACGGCCAGCCAGCGGATGTTATTACCGATCCCAACACCATCATCGGCTCATTCGCCGCGGTGGATCTCATTCCCACCGACACGCTTACGCCGGGAAAGTTCATCGCTCCCGATGATCAGGTAGATGGCGATCTTTATAGCCTGGAACGGCGTGAGCAGATTGCTGTAACTGTGTCTCTTAAAAGCCTTGCTGCAAGCATGGCCGGTAAGCTCCAGGCAGGCGACGTTGTTTCGGTATATGCCGTTATGCCGGGGCCTGCCAATTCCAGCGACACCGAAATCGTTATGTTCCCGGAGTTGGAGCTGATAGAGGTACTCAGCGTCAGCAACGCAAAGGCCGCGGATACGGAAGAAAAGAAGCAGGCGCTTCAAAAGGATAAAGAATCTTCCTCGGGTGTTATGAGTACCAAAGAAGAAGATACCATACCCGCCGTTATCACGCTGGCGGTGGATAGCCTGCAAGCACAGCGGTTGATACAGGTCGAATCAAGCGGTAATATCCATCTCGCGCTTGTGGGCCGGGGTGCAGCTGCCCGACAGCGCCTTGCAGAATTCAAACCATACGCTGCCTACGAAGCCGAAGTAAGGGAGTATGCGGAAACGGAAAGGGATTGGGCTGATTATTACGCCATGCAGCAGCCCGAAGAAACGCCGGTTCCGGAAGTCGCCACTCCTTCTTCACCAACATCGGCTGAAGGAGAGAACTGATATGGGTACGATAATTGCTTTTACGGGAAAGGCCGGAAGCGGCAAGAGTACGCTTCTTTCGAATACTGCCTGCTATCTGGCGAAAAACAGGAACGTTGTCGGCTGCTTGAGCTGTGATCTGAGGTACCCGTCCCTGCCGGGATTGTTCCACGGCGTAGAAATACCCCCGGAGCGGAGCATCGGAAAGCTGTTCACCGATCTTGAACCGTACAAGAAATTTGTTGAGTACCCCGGCTGCGGAGGCGTATTCGTGGCTGCAACCGCCATCACGGATAATGCACTCGAATATGAGCCGCCCGGTGATCGGGAAACGATCATAGAGTTTCTTCAGCGTCTGAACAGCTGGTATGATTTTCTGCTGGTGGAAGCAGAAGATATCCAGTTCAATTTTTTCTCGATCACGGCCGTCAAGCAGTGCGATATTCAGCTTAACGTTGTGACACCCACCATGCAGAGCATGGCTTGGGAGAAAGCAACCGGCAGCCTATATAGGGAACTGCCCGGAAAAGTCATTCAGGTCTTAAATGCGGATGAGAATGCGTTTCCAAACGAGGAGCTGAAAAAGGTGGTCGGGCCGATCAGCTATCAGTTTCCATATGTGGAACAGATGCCGCTTTGCGCCGAACATGGCACTCCGTATTATCTGTCGGGGGCCTCCGGCCGCACTGCGCGCAGATATGAAAAGGAACTTGGGAAACTATGCACTCTCATCGAGACTGGAGGTGAGCTTGAATGAGTTATGCCGTAGATATGCATAGCGAGCTGTATGAAGCAGGAACAAAGGGTTTGAAGGATGGCACAATTTCAAAAGCAATCCAATACAGTGAAGCGCTCCATCGTATTAGAAAAATCCTCACAGACGATCATGCGACAGAACTGCGCGCGTCCGTTGAAAGTGAGAGTGCAGCACAAAATATAAAAGCTCTGATTGCTAAATACGTCCGTAAAAATCACATGTCTGTCTCAGGCGTAGAATCCCTCTCTGATCTTGTTGATCGCCTGTATGACGATATGTTGGGCTTTTCCCTCCTGACGGTCTATATCTACGATCCTAGCGTGGAAGAAATCAACGTCAACCGTTGGGACGACATTGAAATCCTGTACGCCGGAGGGCGTTACGTCAAGCTCAAAGAGAAATTCCCGTCCCCCATGCACTGCTCCGATCTTGCAAAGCGTATGGCGCTCCTCGGCAATGTCGTTGTTGACGCCGCGAAGCCGGTTGCGGATAGCTTCATTACCCGCGGCGTCCGAATCCATGTGGAGCTGCCCCCTGTGATTGATCCTGACGCCGGCGCGGCATTCTCCATCCGTAAGCAGAGCAGTAAGAACTTTACCCGGGAGGATTACCTGAGGAGTGGTACTGCCACTGAAGAAATTCTGGATTTTGTTCAGCTTGCTGCAAACCACGGTATCAGCATTGGAATCGCTGGCCCGACCTATAGCGGTAAAACCACCGACGTAAACTACGTTGTAAACGGCATCCCGTTTAGTAAACGAATTTTCTGTGTCGAAGAAGATTCCAGAGAACTGAATTTTGTAAAACGTGATGCTGAGGATAAAGTAATCAGCCGGGTGATTCACACCAAGACCAGGCGCAGCGATGATGTGAAATTGGATGTGGACCCTTCTGTTCTTGCCAGGGCCGCGCTGCGCGTCCATCCAGATATTGTTGTCATGGCTGAGATGCGTGGGAAAGAAGCGATCGTCGTGCAGGAAGCAGGGCGCACTGGGCAGCAGATATTCACTACTTTCCACGCCGACAGCGCATATGATGCTTACACGCGGTACCAAAGCATGTGCGTTTCTGCACAGAGCGGGTTTACGCCAGATCAGTTGTTGGAGTTTTGCTATCAGTCCATCCCCATCATGTGTTTCAAAGAGATACTGGAAGATGGCCGCAGGAAGTTTACGCAAATTGTAGAGGCTGTAAAAACGGGGGACGGATACAAGATCGTCCCCATATTTGAGTATATTGTCACTGGCCATGAACGGGATAAGAAGGGCCTCGTTACAAAGACAATCGGCGTGGACAGGCAAATCAACTTCATTTCGGATGCTCTTGCCTACCGGATGCTCAAACGCGGCGCTGATCTTAAGGAGCTGCGCCGCTTTGCGCGACCCGATTATGATCCGAAGGATGACAAGTTGCTCCAACGGGGAGATGATCTTACGGAACTACGCAGTTTGGAGCCTGAACTGAAAGAAGAACTGAAGAAGGGAGGTTGTTAGTGTGCAGAACACAGCGGCTTACATTCTTGTTTTCCTGTTCACGCTGACCGGCTTGTTTTTGCTGACCGGCGTTTCCCTCAAAACGTTAATTCCGAAAAGGGAAAAAAGGATATCAATCGTCAACGAGCTGTTTTCGGAAAAGCGTAAAAGCACGGCCAATAAGGATGATAACTTCTTCAAGAAGCACAAAAGCAATGTCGAGTTGGCAATCTTAGCTTCTGAAAGCAAGCTCACGTTTCTACAATACCTCCAAGCAGCGGCTGTCTTATCGGTGCTCGGCTTTGTGCTCGGCCTGTCGTTTCAAAATCTGTTGCTCGGTATTTGCATGGCCGCATGCTTACCTCTTGCCCCATATCAGTATTTAAAGCTTCGGAGCGCCGGGTTCAAGAAGCAGCTGCTCATCCAGATGGAAAGTGCAATCAGCGTCATCACGAACACTTATCTCCAGAGTAATAATCTCGGATCAGCGATCAGAGTCAGCCTGCCCAGCATTGAGCATCCGTTGAACAGTATTTTTACAGACCTCCATACCGATCTGACCTACGGATTAAGCCCGGAAGCGGCTCTGATTAAAATTCGGGGCCGCATTGATAGCAAAACGTGGCGCGAATGGATCGACAGGCTGAAACAGTGCCAAAACGACCATACCATGAAAAGCCTGCTGCCGCCGATTATTGGGGACATTTCCGATATGCGTGAAATTCAGGCGGAGCTGGATACCAGGATGGCCGATATCTGGCGTGAACATAGTATGATTTCCGTATTTGTCCTGGGCAGCATTCCGATGATGCGATTCCTGAACGCCGAATGGTACTGGTACCTCACAACTACGCCGCTTGGCAAATTCATCGTTGCCCTTACGTTTGTTGTCACGTTCCTGAGCACGTTCTACGTGATGAAAGTAAACAAGCCGGTTAGCGCGGAGGTATAGAAAATGGGAGCAATGCAAACGGCCATATTTGGCCTCTTTTTTTTCGGGCTATACGCTTTGTTCACTTTCTTGCTAGGCGTTAAGGGCAGTTTCTTTATTAAGCTTCGTATGCGGCAGTATCATGAAAAAGAATCGGTCAGCAATGTGATTGAGCGGCTGGCTACGCCTCTTGCGCGGATTATTAGTAAAAAGATCAATCTGCCCCAATACAAACATGATTCTCTATTTCGTGATCTCCGGCGCGCCGGTCTGCCCTATACACCGCAGGAATATTACGGTTTGGCGATTGCAAAGGGTGTTCTCATTGCATCCCTTGCCATCCCGCTCTTTTTCTTCGGTTTGTTCATTTTTGCTGTCGGAGCAATTCTGATCGGGTTTGTCTATGGTATGCGTGAGCGTGATGTTGTCAAAGAAAAGCTGAAGGAATTGAACGCAGCCATCCTGAATGCGCTTCCAAGCTTTGTGCGGTCGGTTACAGAGAGTCTGAAAACGGACAAGAACTTTCAGGGCATCTTTCAGAAGTATTTAGAGAACGTGCCTGACACGCCGCTCAAAAGCGATTTGACAAAGTTGATCGCGCGCCTTGGCTCCAATCAGAACAAGGAACAAGCACTACGGGAATTTGAAACCGCGCTCAATAATGAGCAATTGCGAAGCTTTGTCAACGCACTGATTGAAGTGAGCCGGGACGGTGTGGATCAGAAGTATTACTTTGAAGCGGCCAACCATCAAATGTCAGTATTGAACCGCGAAAACATAAAAAGAGCCATTGCCAAGCGGCCACGAAAAATCAAGCGGGCCACCATAGCGATGGCCCTTTGCGTCATGCTGGTTTTCATCTATCCCGTAGTGATGCAGTTAATTCAAGGTCTACAAACATTCCAATAAAAAAGGAGAGTAAACAAATGAAAAAGTCCAATGTATTGTCTCTGAAAAGCTCAAAGAGATCCATTCACGCAGTCGCTTTAGAAGCGAAAAACAGGTTGACCGCGCTTGCCAAGGATACCCGGGGGTCTGGTTTATGGGACTATATCTTAGTCATAGGGCTGGGCGTTATACTTGCTGGCGCTGTTCTTGCAGCGTTAAACCCGGCTGTACAAGATATAATTACCGGCATAATAAACAAAATCAAAAGCACCATTGCGATCTGAGGCCATTCACATGAAGCAAAGGCCATCTCTATTTTCTTCGCGCCTATCCCTTCTCATAAGGGATAGGCACGGAGGCATCTACGTCGAATTGGCGGTCAGCCTATTAGTGATTCTCTCCCTGGTGTGGGGATTTATCAAATTCATGCCCCTTTATCCGATCAAGCAGAATGTAGACTACATGGCAAATCAGCTTGTAAGGACGATAGAACTGACCGGGGAGGTAGGCACAGAGTATTATGCAGAACTATCCCGCCTGAAGGCAGCAACGCGGCTGGAGCCGTCTATTACCGTTTCGGCCTCGTATATTGCGGACAACAAAATCCAGCTCCGGGAGCGCCTTTCCGTGACGGTATCCGTTGTCGAACGAATTGAAATCCTCTCGCCAGCATTTAGCGATCCCGTTACGGTTGACGTCCCTGTGAGCAAAACAGTAGCGGGTATGTCGGAAGTTTACTGGAAAACATCTTAAAATTTACTGCGCCTGTAGGCGCTTTTTATGGAGGTTAAGACTGTGAAGCGTCTACTGAATGACCGGCGCGGCAGTGCCGCGCCGGGAATGATTATTTTCTTATTCGTCTTTATACTGGTTGTCTGTTCAACAATGGAATACAATCGGGTACACACGATTAGCAACCACATTGAAAAAGAACTGAGCCGTGCGGCAAACCTCGCCATCGAGAGCGCCATGCTCGACGAATACCGGAAAGATGGTATATCTCGCGTTGACGCAGCTGTCGCCCAGGTTGCGTTTGCTAACTATCTGCATAATGAAATGCGCTTGAACGCCTCCAATGCGTTTGTAGCGGATGGCAAAACTGAATATAGGCTATCGTTTGCCAGCATCACAGTCAATGAAGAACCGCCACGAATGCATCTTGAGGGTATGATAGTTATCCCGGTGAGCGTTTTTAACGATTATATAGATGATGGAATTGCGTTTACAATTCCCTTCAAAATTGCCACTCGCAACCAGCGTTTGGATGTTTAAATCTACCATAAAAATGCCAAAAAAGTCCACAAATAGGCGCTTTTTGCTTGCAAAAGAACGGCAAAAGTGATATAATAAATATAGGAAATCTACCTAATAATTAACATTTTATGACAGCAGACAACGCCCTGAAAGGAGCGACATTTTATGAAGAAAATCATCCAGTTTATCGCAATCCTCACGCTGGTTGCACTTCTAACCTCCTGCAACAGCACTGTTGCGTATCCCGTACCGACAACCTCTGCTCCGGAGGCGACACCCGCCGTAACACTGGCCCCAACGCCTGCGCCTACAGCCACTCCGGTTCCGACACCTAAACCGACAAGGGAACCAAGCGGCGATCATTTTGACTTCGCCAAGAGATACTGTGAACAGTACGGCTATGAGTACACCGAGGACTATGCTGCTGCGTTTCTTTATGCGCTTTACACACTTCCCTCGGACTTTAGCGAAATTAAACCGGAATTTCCTGCAAACCTCTATCAGCATCCCTACAACACATGGTCTGAACCTACGCTGAAAAAGGATTATGCATTCAAAACTAATGTTGAGTGCATCGCAGAATACGGGATTGATGAAGTAACGGCAATTATGGAGGCGGCAAGAGGGTTTGCCGAGTCTGACCTTAATCAAGACTATACCGCTGAGAATCTTGAAGAGGTCTATGCTGATTTTTATTACAATGCACTTTCGTACTCTGAGGAATCCAATTATGTTGAGGAAATCCTGAAAGCAGGAAAGAAAAATCAAATCACTGAAATTGGTGTGCTCGTAACGGATCCGTCTTTGGTCTATCAATGCACAGACGGAATGTTCAGAGTGCGCGGCCGCGCATTGTTCAATATGAGCCATGCCTCAAGTAAATTTATTAAGAATAACAATTTTGATCTGAACAAATGGTATTGGTTTGACATCGAATATAACATTATTATTGATGAGGTTCTGGAGAATACAAAGTATGAGCATGGTAAGTACGGAGTTTACAATTGGCTCTATATCTCTAATGGGTGGATAGAAGCTGATACAAACATGATCGCATTGGCAGAGGCACATATTGCATAACAGCCATAGCGCCTTTTCTCTTTTTTCTTTCAGACGGTAATCGCCCTTCAAGAGCATTTCGGAAACGAAATGCTCTTTTGATACTATATAAGCGTAATGCAGAGCATCGACGGATGTTTCGCATATGCGCTTATTCCTTTACAATAAGGGAGTAATTGGCCCGACGTAATGCTCTTTGGAGCTTAGCCTC
>JAEYHP010000101.1 GCA_023409435.1 Bacillota bacterium
TATCTCCAGTGTAGATCTTGTGGTGGTCAGCCCCGGCGTTTCGCTTTTTCAGCCGTTTGTACACGAAGCCCGCGCCGCCGGTATCGAGGTAATCAGCGAAATCGAGCTGGGCTGGCGGTATGCGAAAGGCGAGTTTTTGTGCATCACCGGCACCAACGGCAAGACGACCTGCACCGCGCTTACCGGGGAGATATTTAAAGCCGCTGGCAGGAACACGTTTGTCTTAGGCAATATTGGTACGCCTATCACGCAGCGCGCGCGCGAAACCCGGGAAGGCGACGTGATCGTGGCGGAAACGGCGGCGCTGCAGCTCGAAGGTAACTTGTTCTTCCACGCGAAGGCAGCGGCGGTCTGCAACATCACGGAGGACCATCTGGACCGGTTTTTGACCATGGAAAACTATATTGCTGCGAAATGCAAGATATTCGACAATCAGACGGCGGACGATTTTGCAATACTTAATTACGACGACCCTGTCGTACGGGATATGGCGGCAAAGACCCCTGCGAGGAAGCTCTATTTCTCCCGTCGGGAAGAGGTGGAGGAAGGCGTGTACTCGAATGGGCAGGAGGTGCGCTACCGCTTTGGCGGGAAGGAAGGCGTGCTGTGCCTGCAAAGCGAAATCCGCATTCCCGGCGCGCACAATCTTGAAAACGCCATGCTGTGCGCCTGCATCGCGCTCTCGCGGGGCGTTGAACCGGCCGTGATCCGCGAAACCCTGATGACGTTCCCGGGTGTGGAGCACAGGATAGAGTTCGTCTGTGAGCGTCAGGGCATTCGCTACATCAACGACAGCAAGGGCACCAACCCGGACAGTACCATCAAGGCGGTCGCCGCCATGGACCGGCCGACGGTGCTTCTTTTGGGCGGGTACGACAAGCACAGCTCGTTTGACGAGCTGTTTGCCGTTATGATGCAAAGCCGCGTGAAGGCTGCGGTGGCATTGGGCAAGACGGCGGAAAAGATACTGGATGCTGCCCGGCGCGCGGGATTTTCAAACATCGTCCACTGCACGGGCGGCTTTGAGGAAGCGGTGAATATGGCGCGGGAGCTTGCTTCCCCCGGCGATACGGTGCTGCTTTCCCCGGCCTGCGCAAGCTGGGACATGTTCGATAATTTTGAGCAGCGCGGCCGCGTGTTTAAAGACATCGCAATGACGTACCTGGCGTGACGGGATTCTGGCATACGGAAAAAATGGCGTGACCATATTCCGGCGCGTGCCGGAAAATGTAAGGAATAAAAGGCATATCCGCCCGCATAGGATGAAGGGCGGTATTGACGTAAGGAGCGGGAGTGCGGGAGGAAGCCTATAGTATGGAGCGGGGCTTGAAAAAAGCAAAACCGGGGCGCATGGATTTTGGCATCCTGTTTGTGGTGCTTTTGTTGTGTGCCATCGGTCTTGTCATGGTGTTCTCCGCCAGCTACTATTCCGCGCAGGAAAAAATCGGGGATTCGCTGTTCTATGTCCGCAAGCAGGCAATTTACCTTGCCCTTTCCATCCCCGTCATGTTCCTTCTTACGCGGATCGACTACCATGTGCTCGATAAGCTCAAAACCCCGATCCTGCTGGTATGCGGCGTTCTGCTCGTTGCGGTGCTGCTCTTTGGCAGCGAATACAACGGCGCGAAGCGCTGGCTTTCCATCGCGGGGCAGAGCATACAGCCCTCCGAGGTAGCGAAGTTCGGCATGATGATCTACATGAGCGCATTTATGGCCAGCCGCCAGCATCTGATGAAGGATTTCTTCAAAGGGCTCCTGCCCATGCTGCTGGTGTTGGGCATCATCTGCGGACTCATCATGCTCCAGCCCAACATGTCAATGGCCGTTATCATCGGCATGATGGGCATCGCCATGCTGTATGTGGGCGGCGCGGATTTTAAGTACATCGCGCTGATGATGCTGGGCGGCGTAGGGCTGTTCATATTGCTTGCCGTAATCGAGCCTTACCGGTATGCACGGCTTGTAAGCTTTACCGATCCGTGGAAGGATTCTTCCGGCACGGGCTACCAGCTCATACAGTCCCTCTATGCTTTAGGTGCGGGCGGCCTGTTCGGGCAGGGGTTGAGCAACAGCCGCCAGAAACTATTGTACCTGACGTTCGGGGAAAGCGACTTTGTGTATTCCATCGTCGGGGAAGAGCTTGGGTTTATCGGCGCCGCGGTGGTGCTGCTGCTGTATTTGTTCATCGTATACCGCGGCATCCGCGTGGCGTTAAAGTGCAAGGACCGCTTCGGAAGCCTGCTCGCCGCGGGGATCACAATCGTATTTGCGCTGCAGGTCGCGGTGAATGTGGGCGTTGTCACAGGGGTTATGCCCACCACCGGCCAGGCGATGCCGTTTATCAGCGCGGGGGGCAGCTCTTTGCTGATTTTTATGAGCGCAATGGGCGTCCTGCTAAACATTTCGCGTCATACATCCGAATTATAAAGTACTGGCTTTGAAGCAAGGAACAGGGGACATGGGTGCCGAAACGCAGGTACGGCACGTTTTTTCAACCGGATGCATAAGATGAAATTGTTCGCGAGCCATCCGGAGGTGAAATTTGATGTCCCGTATCATTGTGGCGGGCGGGTCGCCGCTTTGCGGCGAGCTGAACGCGCCAGGCGCCAAAAATGCCGCGCTGCCCATCTTAGCGGCCGCGCTATTGGCGCAGCATCCAGTGCGTTTAATCGATTGTCCGCGCCTGAGCGACGTATACAACATGATAGAGCTGTTGCGCGCGCTTGGCTGCACGATCTCCTGGGAGGGGAATGTCCTAGTAATAGACCCGCGGGACGCGCAGTGCCATGAGCTTCCGGAGCACCTGTCCAAGTCCCTCAGGTCCTCGATATTCCTGCTTGGCCCCATGGTCGGGAAGTTCGGCCGGGCAATTGCGACATTTCCGGGCGGCTGCGATATCGGGCTAAGGCCTATCGACCTCCACATCACGGCACTGGGCGCTCTTGGCGTAGAAATCGAGGAATCCTTCGGGACTATCCGCTGCGTGGGCGGCAATTTAAGCGGTGCGCACATCCATTTGGATTATCCGAGCGTGGGCGCGACGGAAAACGCTATGATGGCGGCCGTTTCCGCCCGCGGGGAAACCGTGATACAGAACGCCGCGCGCGAGCCGGAGATTGTGGATTTGCAGAACTTCCTCTGCGCGCTTGGCTATACGGTAAAGGGAGCGGGAAGTTCCGCCATTCAAATACAGGGCGGCTGCGACCCCAAGCCGGTGGAACACCGTATCATGGCGGACCGTATCGTCACCGGCACCTATTTGTGCGGGGCGGCCATTACCGGTGGAGACGTCTGCATCCGCGGCATCGCGCCCGAGCACCTGGGCAGCGTTATCAGCAAGCTCAGGGAGGCGGGCTGCGAGGTGCAGTTCGGCGCAAACTACCTGAGGGTTATCGGCCCCAAACGCCCGCGCGAATTAAAGCGCGTGGAAACGCTGCCGCACCCCGGCTTTCCCACCGACATGCAGGCGCAGATATTCGCGCTGTGCACGGTGGCGGACGGTACTTCCGTCATCGCGGAAAACGTGTTCGATAACCGGTTCAAGCATGCTTCGGAGCTGACGCGTATGGGCGCGGAAAGCAGCGTGAACGGGCGTATCGCGGTCATACGCGGCGTGAAGCGGCTGACGGGAGCGAATGTGGATGCGAGGGATCTGCGCGGCGGGGCGGCATTGATACTGGCCGGGCTTCGCGCGGAAGGGGAAACGGTGGTACACGGCGCGGAGCATGTGGATCGCGGCTACGAAAACATAGAACGCGATCTTGCGGCGCTGGGCGCCAATATTCACAGACAGGAAGAAGCGCTTTGAGGAAGCTGAATGCAAAACAAAGGAACCGGCGGAAATAGCTCCAAAAGAGGGCCTCAAAATACGCGGGTATATGCGCCCACGCACCGCACGGGCGCGTCCCCGGCTGCCGGTATGGGACAAGCCCCGGCGTCAAGACAGGCAAATAAATATTCTCCGGATCATACCGGAATGCGGCAGCCCGCAGGCAGGCAGGAGCCCACCCGGCGGCAAGAGCCCCCACGGACGAAACCCACCGAGCGGTATGCCCCTGTCCCGCCCAAAAAAGAAGTACAGGAAAGACCCTCCCGCAATACAGCCTATGCGCCGCGGCAGGAAAGAGGCGCAGCGCAGTTTAGCGTCTACGAATCAAAGAAAAGGCCCCCTTCAAAAGACGCCGGGAAGTTTGGCCGCGCGAAGGAATCGGGCCGGAAAAGAAGCGGACAAGCAGGGGCAGCAGCGAGCCTTCACCGCCTCGAAAGCATCAACGAGGCGGAAAAAGCGCGCGAACGTGAGCTTGTCCGGCAAAAAAAGAAGGAAAAGAAAGCGCAGAAGCAACCGGTGAATCCCAAAAGGCTGATTGCCTGGGGCATTGCCGGGGTTTCCGCTGCCGCGTTGCTGCTGTTAAGCTATTTTTTGTTCCTGCTGCAGACGGTGGAAGTGGACGGCAACGGGGTATATGCGGATGAAAGCATCGTTGAGCTTTCCGGCCTGAACAAGGGGGCGCATATGCTGCTGTGCGACACGGCCGAGGTCAAAAGAAATATCGAGAAAAACCCGTATCTTCAGGTAAAGTCCGTTGTGAAAGAGCTGCCCGGCTCCATACGCATCACGGTTGCAGAGCGGCAGGAAGTGGCGGCGATCCGAAGCCAAGAGTACGACGTCATCATAGACGACACCGGGCATGTGCTCTCCATCGGAAAAGGCAGCGATTTATCAGAGCTTTTGCTGGTGTTCGGCATGTCCAACATCGGGTTCGAGGTGAACGAGCAGATCGGCACGAAAAGCGATCTGCAGACCCAGGCGCTGCTTTCGCTTATCAAGGAGCTGCAAAATGTCGATCTAATAAAGGACGTGACCCGGGTGGACCTTTCCAACCCCCTCAATGTCCGCCTGTACACCAAAGAGAACATTACCGTGATGCTTGGCCAGCCGGACGGGCTTTCTGAAAAGCTTGCTTGGATGCGGGACGCGCTGCCCTCGCTGCGTAAAAGCGGGGTTTCGGGCGGGACGCTTGACGTAAGCGCAAGAGGCGGGGCAATTTACGCCCCGGCGCAAGCTACCCCCTCGTCGCTGGAGACACCCGAAGAAGGCACGGCGGAAGGAACGGGGCAGGATACGCCGCCCAATACAGAAACCGGAGAAACGCTGCCGGAAGATCCGCCGGAATCTGAAGATAACGGCCAGCAGGAGGAGCCCCTCGAAGAGTCGCCGGACGGTGGGACTCAAGGCGCCTAAAGCGGCGCTAAAAAATCGCGCAAAAAGGCCCTCATATCCCATGTCGGCATGGATATATATGGGTTACCATGGAACATTTTGTACTCCCGTTGCACAAAGCATACCAAATATGGTATATTGTCTTTGTGTACGTATGGCCAATCCAACAATACCAAATATACGGAGGAAACACCGTTGAAGCATGCAGTGGTGCTTGACATTGGCAGCTCCAAAGTTGCCAGCATGTGTGCGGGCCGTGCCGGACAGGACGGTTTGGTGGTCTACGGAGCGGATGTAAGAAACTATTCCGGCTACCGTTTTGGCGTGTTCAACAATATCAAAGAATTGCAACGCGCGATTATGGAAAGCCTGCAATCGACACAGCGTGAATGCGGGTTTAAACTCCGGGAAGTTTCCGTTTCCGTTCCCGCGCCGTTTTCCAGGTTATACGTTGGAACAGGCACGCTTTCGTTCGATTCTGCGCCAAAACGCATAACCGGCGCGGATATCGACATGCTAATCAATACATCGCTTCCCAAACAGCCGCCCGAAGGCTGCAGGCTCATACACAGCACGCCCTATTCCTTTGTGCTGGATGGGGTGGCAAAAAATGAGCTGCCGCCTAACGCCTCGGCTTCCCGGATCGAGGCGATGGTCTCGCATGTGTATGTATGCGAGAAGTTTTTGAAGCCGGTGCAGGAAGCAATTGAGCAGATGCACCTGCGTGCGGGGGTCTGCATCAGCGCGCCGCTCGCTTCGGCTTTGATGCTGATACCGGAAAAGGACAGGCGCAGGCCCACGGTGCTGCTTGATGTCGGCTATACTCATACGGATGTGAGCGTGGTATTGAATTCCGCCATCGTCGCATCGGATACCGTGGAGCTTGGCGGAATGCACTTTGCAAACGACATCGCGTACGGGCTCAATATTTCTCAAACCGCGGCGGAGCAGGTAAAGCGCAAGTACGTGTTCTCGCAGGATTATCAGGACAGTACGGAGCTGATCCGTACCGCCGAGGGTACAAAGAGCGTGGAGCGCGCCACCATCCAATACATCATTGAGGAACGCGCGAAAGAGCTTTGTTTCCTGGCGGACGATACCATGCGGGAGCTCGGCGTCGATACGGATAAGCAGCCTTCCATCTGCCTATCTGGCGGCGGCCTTGCCCTGATGCGCGGCAGCCGCGAATACCTTGAGGAGATGCTTGGCGCTACAGTCCGCAAGGACATGCCCTGGATGCCGCGCATGAATTCCCCCAATTATGCGAGCGTGTTCGGCACCATGGAATTTGTTCTGCATACCGCCGACGAGGACGCCTACGCCCAGAGCGAAGGTGGCGTACTGCAGAGATTAAAAGAACTTTTTGTGAAATAGGGCGCGAAGGCATTTTCTGCGCGCTGAAATGAAGGTAAAATAAATTTGTTCTTTCATGAAAACGAACTAACATGGGCTCATTCAACCGGCCTTTAATAAAGGGGGAAGCGGAATGTTGGAAATGGATTTTGAAAGCGGCCAATTTGCGCAGCTAAAGGTTGTGGGCGTGGGCGGTGCCGGCAATAACGCCGTCAACCGCATGATACAGTACGGCCTGCGCGGCGTGGAATTTATCGCCGTAAATACGGACAAGCAGGCGCTGTATCTTTCGCGCGCCAACCAGAAAATACAGATCGGGGAAAAGCTGACAAAAGGTCTTGGCGCTGGCGCCGATCCTGAAATCGGCCGCAAGGCCGCCGAAGAAAGCCGCGATCAAATCACTGAGGCGCTGAAGGGTGCTGATCTTGTGTTTATTACTGCGGGTATGGGCGGCGGCACCGGCACGGGCGCGGCGCCAATCGTGGCGGAATGCGCCAAGCAGATGGGCATTCTTACGGTGGGCGTCGTCACCAAGCCCTTTAAATTCGAAGGCAAGGTGCGCATGCGCAACGCCGAAAGCGGCATACAGATGCTCAAGCCCGCCGTGGATACGCTCATCACCATACCGAACGACAGGCTTCTTGACGTCGTAAAGACTTCAAGCCTTGTGGACGCGCTCCGCGTAGCGGACGACGTGCTCCGCCAGGGCATACAGGGTATCAGCGACTTGATCGCAGTGCCCAGCATGATTAACCTGGACTTTGCGGACGTGCGCTCCATTATGAAGGAAAAGGGTATGGCGCACATGGGCATCGGCATGGCTTCGGGCGACAAACGTGCTGTGGAAGCCGCACGCCAGGCGGTGGAAAGCCCGTTGCTTGAAACCACGATCAACGGCGCGAAGGGCGTCTTAATGAATATCACCGGCGGCACGGACCTCGGGCTGTTTGAAGTCAACGAGGCTGCCGAGTTGATCCAGGCCACCGCGGATCCTGACGCCAACATCATCTGGGGCGCGGGGATCGATGAGGAAATGGGCGACAGCCTCCGCATTACCGTCATCGCCACCGGTTTTGAGACGGTCTCCGATTTTGAACAGCAGCCGCAACAGCCGCGCCAGCGCATCACAGTGCGCGATATGCGCAACGAACCCTTGAATTCTGTTTCGACGCCCAAGGAGCCGCAGGTTCCCTGGCAGCCGCCGCGCCAGCCCGTGGTGCCCACGCAGCGCCGGGCGGAGGAGCAGCCGGAGGAACCGCCCCGTACCTATGTTCCGCGCGACAAGCACTCAAACCTTGACGTGCCCAGCTTTTTAAGAAACCGGGACAACGATCAAGGCCGCTAGTCCTGTTAAAGAGGCCGGTTGTCCAGTAAATTGCATATTTTCCAGGGGAGAAGGCAAACGCCGTCTCCCTTTTTTATCGTCAATTTAAGCGTGTAATATCCAATAACTGCAAATAACTGTGAGGTCACTTGGCATCGCTTCCTGCCGCATCATAGAAACGCCTCTTTTTGTGCATGCTAAAAGCAAAAGGAGGTGTACCTATGGCAAAAAAAAGGCTATGGATCCTTGTGCTGATTCTGCTCTTCCTGTTGGGCGCGATCATTACAAGCATTTTTATTCTCTCGCGCTCCGGGGAGAACGTATACAGAAACGCGCAGCTGGTGCAGGGACCCAAGGCGGAGGAACCGGAGGCGCTGGAAGCATATCTGCGATTGGAGGAGGCGTTCAAATGAGAAAATATGCGGCGTTCCCCGCTCCGGATATCCACGGGAATGCGGGCTCCATGGGTCCCGGTGAGCGGGAGCAGCGGTATCATCCCTACGTGGAACCGGTCCGCCAGCGGGAACCCGGCCGCTCATAGGCCGGAAGGACAATAAGGAGGAACTTTTTATCGTGAAGAACGACAAAAAAGCGCAAGCCTATCAGGCCATGGTAAAGGATCGCGCGCCCAAGAGCAAGACCTTTACCATGTGCCTGAAAGCGTTTTTAGTAGGCGGAATCATTTGCTGCATCGGCCAGCTCATCCACGATACGGGGGAGCAATGGTTTCAACTAAACGAGGAGGACGTTGCCATTTATACCGCGATCGTGCTGGTATTTTTGGGAACGTTCCTGACGGGGTTGGGCGTGTACGATAAAATCGGCGGGTTTGCAGGCGCGGGCTCCGTGGTGCCCATCACGGGCTTTGCAAATTCCATTGCCGCCCCGGCGATGGAGCATAAAACCGAAGGATACGTCATGGGCGTGGGTGCGAAGCTCTTTAGCTTGGCAGGCCCTGTGCTGGTGTACGGCATTTCAAGCTCGATACTGGTCGGGCTGCTTTCTTTGCTATTTTAGTTTATTTATAACCGGAGGAACGAATGACAGCGTCAAAAAGACG